>NZ_JBFUCJ010000132.1:0-17441 GCF_056405295.1 Variovorax sp. P1_H2
GTGTTGCCCCCGGCAGGGGGTGGGCGCCCGGACACGCAGTGCCGGGCAACCTGGGGGCGAGCCCTACTTCCAGGGCGTCGGCGGAGGAATCTCGCAGGCCGGCTCGACATCGATGCTCTTGAAGTCGGCTGGCGAGACGATCTCCAGGTATTCCATGTCGGGCGAGTAGTCGAACAGGTAATGGCGGATGCCCGGACGCTGGTGGACCACGTCGCCGGCCGACACCAGCGTCTCCTTGTCCTCGTACATGAAGCGGGCCCAGCCCTTGAGCATGTAGACGATCTGGAAATCCGCCTCGTGGCGGTGCCAGCCGGTGCCCGCTTCCGGTGCCATGTTGGCCTTGACGAGGTGCGCGATCACTTTGCCGTTGGTGGCTTCGGCCACGCCGAGGTCGCGGTACAGGAAGAAATCGCGCAATCCGCCGGAAACGTAGTCGGTGTCGCCGGGTTTGACGTGGGAGAACTTCGTATCGGTACGGTCCAGCATGGGCGTGCTCCTTCGGAGGGTTTCGATGCTGCGCCGCAGCACGCATAAACCATTCCCGGTGTGTGGCTTGACAAGCGGCCGGCCGGCTTCGAAACTAAACCATATGGTTCACTCTGATGCTGCTGCCCTCGATGCCGTCTTCTCGGCACTGTCCGATGCCACGCGGCGCGACGTGCTGGAGCGGCTCGGGCAGGGCGGCGGTCGCTCGGTCAGCGAACTCGCCGAGCCGCACGGCATGTCGCTGACCGGTTTCATGAAGCACCTGCGCGTGCTCGAGGAGGCTGGCCTGGTGTCCCGCACGAAGCAGGGCCGCATCGTCCGCTGCGAGCTGTCGCCGGCCCCGATGCAGGAGGCCGCCGTGTGGTTGTCGCGAGCCGCAGGCGCTGAAGCGGTGCGTTGAAGCAGGCACCGGAAATGGCCGCATGCCGGCATTTCCGCGTCGACGAAGCTGTCTTCGCTGCAGGCGATTTCCCTTTCTCGCCTCGGCGGTGCCGAGGCCATCCTTCGGCTGCTAGAGTGCGCCGTTTTGACGTTCCGGCCTTCCGGATCGATGCCCATGGCCTCCAGGAAACCCGTCCATCGACCCGCCTCGCGCCCCGCGGCGCTCTCTGCGGCGCGCCAGTTCGAATTGCTGGCGCAGCGCTTCACCGAAGCCACGCAGCGCAGGGACTACCTGGCCGCCACGCAGGCGGCGGAGGCGGCGCTCAAGATCCAGCCGAAGCACCCGGGCGTGATGGCCGACTACGCCTTCGCCCTGATGCGGCAGGGACGCCACGCGCAGGCCCACGAGGTCTACCTGCGCGTCTACGAGGCGGCGGCCGGCCAGCCGAAGCCCGGCGCGACCTGGCTGGACGGGCTGGCCGAGGTCTGCGGCTGGCTGGAGCGGCCGGACGACGTGCGTCGCTACGGGAAGCAGTCCCTGACCCTGGCCGACGCGCGTCTGGGGCAGGGGCCCGCGGCGACCATTGCCGGCGCGCCACCGCCTTTCGATCCGGGCCATCCCGAGCGCAACGTCATCGCCTTCACGCTGTTCGGCGACAGTCCGCGCTATGGGGAGTCGGCGGTCATGAACGTGCGGACCGCGGCCGAACTGTTTCCGCACTGGCGCTGCCGTATCTATCTCGACGACTCGGTGCCGGCGGGTGTTCGCCGCCGGCTCGATGAGGCGGGCGCGCAGGTGATCGACATGAGCGGCCCGGCGCGCGATGGCGTGCATCCGCTGATGTGGCGCTTCCTGGTCGCCGACGACCCGGGCGTGTCGCGCTTCCTGGTCCGCGACGCCGACTCGCTGCTGTCCGAGCGCGAACAGGGCGCGGTCGAGGAATGGCTGCGCAGCGATCGCTGGTTCCACCACATGCGCGACTACTTCACGCACACCGAGCTGATCCTGGCCGGGCTGTGGGGCGGCTGCCGCGGCGTGCTGCCGCCGCTGCAGCCGGCCATGCAGGCCTGGCTGGCGCGCCAGCGCGACCTGACTCGTTTCGCCGACCAGATCTTCCTGCGCGAGTTGGTCTGGCCGACCTTGCGCCAGAGCGTGCTGAACCACGACGAACTGTTCGACTTCCATGGGGCCCGGCCTTTCCCCGCGCACCCGCCGATCCGCTGGAACACCGAGAGTTTCCACGTCGGCAGCAACGCCAGTTTCCAGGGCATCCGCGGCCGGAGTGCCAAGGCCGACGGCGAGCGGCAGGGCTGGTCGTTGCGCGACGAGCAGGGCGCCAGCGTGTGCGAGTACAGCGCGCTGGTGAAGCACGGGCAATGGAGTGCGGACCTGCCCTTCTTCCTGATCGAGCCGATCGCGGCCGGCCGCTGGAGAGTCGAGCTGCGCAACTAGGGCCTGCCACTTTGTTGGGATAATCCCCCGCATGAGCGGCAACACCTTCGGCACCCTTTTCGCGGTCACCAACTTCGGTGAATCCCACGGCCCGGCGATCGGCTGCGTCATCGACGGCTGCCCGCCCGGCATGGCGCTGAGCGAGGCCGACATCCAGGGCGACCTCGACCGCCGCCGCCCCGGCACCAGCCGCCACGTGACGCAGCGCAACGAGCCCGACGCGGTGCAGATCCTCAGCGGCGTGTACCAAGGCAAGACCACCGGCACGCCGATCGCCCTGCTGATCCAGAACACCGACCAGCGCAGCAAGGACTACGGCCAGATCGCGCAGCAGTTCCGCCCCGGCCATGCCGACTTCACCTACTGGAAGAAATACGGCATCCGCGATCCGCGCGGCGGCGGCCGGTCCTCGGCCCGCCTGACGGCCCCGATGGTCGCGGCCGGCGCGGTCGCCAAGAAGTGGTTGTTCGRGAGGTACGGCACCCGGTTTCGCGGCTGCATGGCGCAGATCGGCGACATCGCGATTCCCTTCGAGAGCTGGGAGCACGTGCCGAACAACCCCTTCTTCGCGCCGGTGGCCGACGTCTCGCAGCTCGAGGCCTACATGGACGCGCTGCGCAAGGCCGGCGATTCCTGCGGCGCCCGCATCCGCGTCACGGCGTCGAGGGTGCCGGTCGGGCTCGGCGAGCCGCTGTTCGACAAGATGGACGCCGACATCGCCTGGGCGATGATGGGCATCAACGCGGTCAAGGGCGTCGAGATCGGCGCCGGTTTCGCCAGCGTCACGCAGCGCGGCACCACCCACGGCGACTCGATCACCCCACAGGGCTTCGAGAGCAACAATGCCGGTGGCGTGCTCGGCGGCATCAGCACCGGGCAGGACCTCGAGGTCAGTATCGCGATCAAGCCGACCAGCTCGATCATCAGCCCGCGCCAGTCGATCGACGTCAACAACCAGCCGGTCGAGGTCGTGACCAAGGGCCGGCACGACCCCTGCGTCGGCATCCGGGCGACGCCGATCGCGGAGGCGATGCTGGCGCTGGTCGTGATGGAGCATGCGCTGCGCAATCGCGCGCAGTGCGGCGACGTGAACGCGCCCGAGCTGCCGGCCGGCGGCTCGGAGCTTGCGTCGCCGCAGGCGTCGTTCCTCTAGTGGCGCCGCCCGCCGCGGGAGGCCGCGGCCACCTGCTGGCCTTCGCGGCGCTGTCGGCGAGCTACTTCGCCCACATCGGCTTCTTCAACCCGTACTTGCCGCTGTGGCTCAAGGACCTCGGGCTGCCGATCTTCGTGATCAGCCTGCTGACCTCGGTGCAGTCGGTGACCCGCGTCTTCGCGCCCTATGCCTGGGGTGCCCTCAGCGACCACACGGGCGAGCGCGTGAAGCTGCTGCGCTTCAGTGCCGCTGTGGCGCTGGTCTCCTCGTTCGGCCTGTGGTGGAACGGCGGCCCGTGGTGGCTGATGGTGGTGCTGCTCGTGATGTTCACGCACACCAGCTCGATGATGTCGCTGACCGAGGCCGCGATGGCGCACCTGGTGGCCGGCGACTGGGGCCGCTACGGGCGCATCCGGCTCTGGGGCTCGGCGGGATTCCTGGTCACCGTGTTCTTCGCCGGCGAATGGTTCGAGCGCTTCGGCATGCGGCACTTTCCGGCCTGGGCCGGCGGTACCCTGGCGATCGTGCTGGTCGCGACCCTGCGGCTGCCGGACGTGCGCGAGCCGGTGGCGCACCACGCGCAGGCCAGGGAGCCGGTCGGTCCGGTGCTGCGCAATCCGGTGGTGCGCTGGTTCTTCGTCTCGCTGTTCTTCCACGTGATGGCGCACTTCGCGGTCTACGGCTTCCTTTCGCTGTACCTCGATTCTCTGGGCTACGGCAAGGGCACGATCGGCCTCCTGTGGGCGCTGTCGGTGGTGGCCGAGATCGTCTGGTTCTTCCTGCAGGGGCGCTTGATCGGCCTGCTGTCGATGCCGCGCTGGCTGCTGCTGTGCGGCTTCGCGGCCGTGCTGCGCATGGGCATCACGGCCGGCTGCGGCCAGTGGGTCTGGGCGCTGGTGCTCGCGCAGGCGCTGCACGCGCTGTCCTTCGCGGCCCACCACACGACCTGCATCGCGATGGTGTCGCGCCACTTTCCCGGCCGGCTGCGCGGGCGCGGCCAGGCGCTGTTCACGGTGATCGGCTATGGCTTCGGCGGCGTGCTCGGCGTGCTGGCCGGCGGTGCCATCGCGCAGCGCTTCGGCTACGTGGCGATGTTCGGCGTGGCGACGGCCATGGCGGCGGTCGCGAGCGGCTGCGCCTGGCGTGCCCAGCGGCTGGCGGCGGGGGCCTGACGCGCGCCGGGTGCCGGGCCCGGCAGCCGTTCAGTCCAATTCGGCCCGCCGCGGCATGTCCGCGCCGCGGCGCGAGCAGGTGATCGCCGCGGCCTTCGCGGCAAAGCCGAGCAGGGCGCCGAGCGCGTCGGCGTCCAGTGCCGCGAGCGCCTCGGGCGTCAGCGCGTCGTGCTCGTCGAGCCAGGTCAGCAGCGCGGCCTGGAAGGTGTCGCCGGCACCGACMGTGTCGATCACCTTCACCTGCGGCGTCGGCACGTCGGCCTGCGCAGCGCGGGTCCAGGCGCTGGCCCCGTGGCCGCCGCGGGTCACCGCGACCAGCGCCGCGCCCTGCGCCAGCCAGCGCGCCGCGACCTGCTCGGGCGCTTCGGCCGGATAGAGCAGGCCCAGGTCCTCGTCGCTGACCTTGACCAGGTGCGCGATCGACACCATCTGCTCGACCAGCGCGCGCCAGTGCCCGACGTCGGGCTCGACATTGAGCCGCACGTTGGGGTCGTAGGCGATCAGCCGCCGCTCGCGTTCACGGGTGGCGAGCGCGCGCAGCGCGCTGCCGACCGGCTCCACCGCCAGCGCATAGGAGCCGAACTGCAGCACGCGAACCGCCGGCGGCAGCGCAGGCAGCGTGTCGGCGCTGAGTTGCCGGTCGGCCGCGCCGGTGCCGTGGAAGGCATAGCGCGGCACGCCGCGGGCGTCGACACTGACCACGCTGAGCGTGCTGGGCGCGTCGCTGCGCACCACCAGCGAGGTGTCGACCCCTTCGGCCGCCAGCGAGGCCAGCAGCCGTTCGCCGAAGGCGTCGGTCGACAGGCCGGCCAGGAAGGCCACCGGCCGCCCGAGCCGGGCCAGCCCCTGCGCCACGTTGAGCGGCGAACCGCCGATGCGGGCGTCGAGCGCGAGCCCGGTGGGGGTGGCTTCGCCCGTGTAGACATCCATCAGGGCTTCGCCGCAGACAACGAACATGGGGGTCCTCGATGAGTTGGGGCAGAGCGGCGAGATTACAGCTTGCGGCGCGGGAGTTCTCTAGATTATCGGCCGCAGCGACTCGGCCACTTCGCGCAACACGGGCAGCAGCTTTTCCACGATCTTCTCGTCCGGGTATGCGGGCCTTTGCACGGTCACGCTCAACGCGTATTGGCACCGGCCCCTGCGGTCCTTCAAGGGCAGGGCCAGGCCGCAGAGGCCGATGTCGAGGTACTGATCGACCAGCCAGTAGCCGAGCCGGCGGGCGGTCAGGACCTTGTCGCGGAAGGCGGCCGGGTCGACTTCCGTGAAGCCGGTGAAGCTCGAGAAGTCGTGTGCCGCGAGCCAGGCGTCCAGTGCCGCATCGTCGAAGGTCGACAGGATCGCCAGGCCCTGCGACACCACGTGCGCCGGCACCCGCGCACCGGGATGGAATCCGATCGACACCACCCGCGGCGAATTGCTGCGGGACAGGTAGACGACCTCGTGGCCGTCCAGCGTCCCGACGTTCAGCGTCTCCCCGCACTGCATCGAGGCTCGCTGGATGAAGGGTTGCGCGATGCGCGGAACCCGCGCCCCCTCCATGAAAGCCTGGCCGAGCCGGAGCACGCGCGGCAGCAACCAGTAGTACTTGCCGTCGGTGGCGGCATAACCGTAGTGCACCAGGCTCAGCAGGTAGCGCCGTGCAGCCGTGCGGGTCAGGACCGCACGCTCCCCGGCCTCGGTGGCCGTGAGGCGGGGACGGTCGTCCGAGAAGGCTTCGATCACGCGCAGGCCTTTTCCGAGGCCTTCGATGAGCAGCTTGCGGTCGATGGGAGGCGGGGCGTCGCTGGGTGTCATGATCGGGGGAAACCCGGTTTTCGTGCGTGTGGTGCACGGGCGCGATCGATCATCGTTCGCATCGTGCGTCTTCGGCGTTGTGGAGAACCCTGAGCCGCCGCACAGTCGCCACCTGCTGTGAAGAACAGCATGCATATCCACCCTGCGAAACCCGCATCCAAGGAGAGACAAATGAGCAGCAACCCGAAGGCCCACGAGCCTCAAGGCAAGCACCAGTCCAGGAAGGCCGCCGCCAGCGGCTGGATCGGCTCGGCGCTGGAGTACTACGACTTCTTCATCTACGCCACCGCAGCCTCGCTGATCTTCCCGCAGATCTTCTTCCCCTCGGGCAATCCGCGGATCGCGATCATCGCCTCGCTCGCCACCTACGGCGTCGGCTACGTGGCACGGCCGATCGGTGCCTTCGTCCTCGGCCACTGGGGCGACACCCGCGGCCGCAAGAACGTACTGCTGATGTGCATGTTCCTCATGGGCTTCTCCACCATCGCGGTCGGGCTGCTGCCGACCTACAGCCAGGTCGGCTTGCTGGCACCGGCGCTGCTGGTGGTGCTGCGCCTGATCCAGGGCTTCGCGGTCGCCGGCGAGATCGCCGGGGCCAGCTCGATGATCCTCGAGCATGCGCCCTTCGGCCGCCGCGGCTTCTTCGCCAGCTTCAGCCTGCAGGGCGTGCAGGCCGGCCAGATCATGGCCGCCGCGGTGTTCCTGCCGCTCGCGCACTACATGCCCGAGGACGCCTTCCTGTCGTGGGGCTGGCGGATCCCGTTCCTGCTGAGCTTCATCGTGATCGTGGCCGGCTACATCATCCGCCGCAAAGTCGATGAGACCCCGGCCTTCGCCGAGGTCGACAAGCAGCATGCGGTTCCGAAGGCGCCCATCATCCAGGCCTTCACGAACAGCTGGCGCGACATGCTTCGCGTGGTCTGCGCGGCGCTGATGAACGTGATCCCGGTGGTGGCCACGGTGTTCGGTGCCGCCTACGCGGTGCAGCCGGCCTACGGCATCGGCTTCCAGAAGGACGTCTACCTGTGGATCCCGGTGCTCGGCAACATCCTGGCCGTGATCGTGATCCCCTTCGTCGGCAACCTGTCGGACAAGGTCGGCCGCAAGCCGCCGATCGTGATCGGCGCGCTCGGTGCCGGCCTGCTGTCCTTCGGCTATCTCTACGCCATCAGCATCCACAACGTGCCGCTGGCGATCGGGATGTCGCTCTTGATGTGGGGCGTGGTCTACCAGGGCTACAACGCGGTCTTCCCGAGCTTCTACCCGGAGCTGTTCCCGACCCGCACGCGCTGCTCGGCGATGGCCATCTCGCAGAACGTCGGCACCACCATCACCGCCTTGCTGCCGGCGCTGTTCGTCGCCGTGGCGCCTCCCGGCGCGGCCAACATCCCGCTGACCATCGGTGCGCTGACCTTCGGCATCACCGTCATCTCGGCGCTGGCCGTGCTGAGCGCACGGGAGACCTACCGGGTCCACATGAACGACCTCGGCAATCCGGACGCGGTGCCGGTGCCGAAGCAGGACTACGAGCGCATGCGTGCCCAGACCCTGTCGGACGCCAAGCTCGCGAGGGCTGCGGCCTGAAGACTGCGCGACCTGCCCCCCTCGGGGCGCATGGGGGCGACCCAGGCCGGCGCCGGGYCGCCCCAAGGCGGCCTGCGGCCCCCTCGGGGGGCAGCGACCACACGCAGTGGGGGAGCGTGGGGGTCATATCAATCCGCGCATCGCCTGGGCGGTCTCGCGCAGCACCGGCAGCACGCGGGCCACGGCGTCCTCGCTGGCCTCGTGGCCCATCGGCATCGTGATGTTGAGCGCTCCCACGAGATCGCCGCGGCGGTCGCGCAGCGGCACCGCGATGCCGCGCGAGTTGAGGTCCAGCTGCTGCTCCGACAGCGCCCAGCCCTGGGCCCGGATGCGTGCCAGCTCCAGCTTCATGCGCTCCTTGCTGGCGATGGTGTGCGGCGTGAAGACTGCGAGCTCGTGGGTGTCCAGCCAGTGGGCCCGCTCCTCGTCGCTGCGCAGCGCCAGCATCAGCATGCCCGAGGCCGTGACCTGCGCCGGCACGCGCGCACCCAGCACGTAGCCGGTGCTCATGCTGCGGTTCGGCCCGTTGCGCGCGATGTAGACCACCTCATCGCCGTCCATCACGCTGAGGTAGGCGATCTCGTGGGTGCCGGCCGCCACCCGCTGCAGGAAGGGCTGGACGATGCGCGGCAGCCGCGCCGATTCGAGGTAGGACTGCCCCAGCCGCAGCACCCTCGGCGTCAGCCAGAACAGCTTGCCGTCGCCGGCCACGTAGCCCATGTGCTGCAGCGTGAGCAGGTAGCGGCGTGCCGCGGTGCGGGTCATGCCGGTGCGCTGGCCGGCCTCGCTGGCGGTCAGGCGCGGATGGGCATCGTCGAAGGCCTCGATGACGGCCACGCCGCGCTCCAGGCCGGCGATCCAGTCGCGCTTGTCGAGTCCGGGGGGGGCGGGGGCATCTTCTGATGTCATGGCGTTTTTGCGGGGAAACCCTGAAATCGATCGATTATCGATCAATATTGTTCGATAATCGATTTTCTTGACGATTGTTGATGATCCGCAATGACCACAGGCGGCCTACATTAGCGCCGCTTCTTCGAAATCGCGCGATAGTCGAACAACTTGAAGCGAGACACCCACCCATGTTCCCCTCCATCGTCGGCAGCACCTCCGTCTACCTGCTTCCCGGAGACCCGGTCACCCACGTGCGCCTTCCGCGCATGTTCAACGCGGTCTTCGAGCGCTGCGGCATCGATGCCGTGATGGTGCCGGTGCAGGTGGCCAAGCGCGACCTCGCGGTCTTCGTCAAGGCCGCCTTCCTGGCCAGGAACGTGCGCGGCATGGCGATCGCGCCGCCGCACAAGCCGCTGCTGGTCGACCTGCTCGACGGCTGCGGCCTGTTCGGCCGCGTGGCCGGCTCGGTCAACGTGGTGCGGCGCATCGCCAACGGCGAGCTCGAGGGCGACCTGTTCGACGGCGAGGGCCTGCTGGGCGCGCTCGACCACTACAACATCCCGTTCCGCGGCAAGCGCGTGCTGATCCTCGGTGCCGGCGTCAGCGCGGCGGCGATCGGCGTCGCGCTGGCCGAAGGCGGCACGGTCAACGGCGCCGAGCACATTGCCTTCCATGACATCGCGGCCGGCAAGGCCGCCGGCGTCGCGGCCCAGCTCGACGCCTTCTTCGATGCCACCACGGTCGCGGTCGACAGCAGCGACCCGGCCGGCTACGACCTGGTGGTCAACGCCACCTCGCTCGGGCTCAAGCCCGAGGACGCGCTGCCGGTCGACGTGGCGCGCATGGAGCCGCACGCGGCGCTGTTCGACATCCTGCTGCGCAACCAGCCGACGCCGCTGGTGCGCGCCGCGCGCGAGCGCGGCCTCAATGCGCAGGCCGGCTTCGAGATGCTGGTGCAGCAGATGCCGCACTACTTGGACTTCTTCGGCGAGCACGACGCGGCGGCAGCGCTGCGCAAGGACGCGGACTTTCTGCGCGAGCTGATCTACCCCGAAGCGATGGCAGGCGAAATCCGCCATCCGCTGCGCTACCACTCGGCCAGCGTGGCCTGAGCACCGCTCCTTATCCCAAGAGACCGCCATGGCCATCGCTCTCGACCGTTTCGGCTTCAACACCGTCACCATGGGCGGTGAGCTCGGCCACAAGCTCGAATGCATGAAGGCCGCCGGCTTCGCGGGTGTCGAACTGTGGGCGCGCGACCTGATCAACCATCCGGCCGGGGTCGAGAAGGCCGCGCAGCTGGTCAAGCAGAGCGGCCTCAAGGTGACCGACTTCCAGCCGCTGCGCGACTTCGAATGCGCGCCCGACGCGATGCGTCCGCACCGGCTCGAGATGGCGCGCGAGCAACTGCGCCAGATGTCGCTGGTCGACACCGACCTGCTGCTGTGCTGCTCGACCACCTCGCCGCTGGCGATCGACGATCCGGAGCGCGCCGCGGAAGACCTGCGCACCCTCGCCACGCTGGCCACGCCGCTGGGCATCCGCATCTGCTACGAGGCGCTCTCCTGGGGCCGCCATACCAAGCGCTGGCACCAGGCCTGGGACATCGTGCGCCGCTGCGACCGCGAGAACGTCGGGCTCAACCTCGACTTCTTCCACATGTCGGTGCACGGCGACGACGGGCCCGAGATGCTGGCGCAGCTGGCCGAGGTGCCGGTCGAGAAGATCTTCCTGGTGCAGCTGGCCGACTACTTCTTCGAGTACAGCGACCGCCAGGCCGACATGATCGAACTGGCGCGCCACCAGCGCCTGTTCCCGGGCGAGGGGCTGCACGACGTGCGCGAGCTGGTGCAGCTGCTCGAGGACAAGGGCTACCGCGGCCACTACACCTTCGAGGTCTTCAACGACGACTACGTCAACTCGGACCCGATGGTCATCGGCCAGCGCGCGATGAAGAGCGCACGCTGGATCAGCGAATCGCATGTGGCCGGCGTCCCGCCGGCCTCCCCAAGGAAGACACAGCCATGATTTCCGGCAAGACCACCCTGATCGCCCACCTGGGCTACCCGACCGAGAGCTTCAAGGCGCCGATGATCTACAACCCCTGGTTCGACCAGCAGGGCATCGATGCCGTGGTGATGCCGATGGGCGTCCAGGCCGCGGACTACCCCGCTGTGCTGGCCTCGCTGTTCAAGCTGACGAACATCCGCGGCGCGCTGGTCACCATGCCGCACAAGATCACGACCCTGTCGCTGGTCGACGAGTCGACGCCGACCGCGAAGATCGCCGGCGCCTGCAACGCGATTCTCAAGCGGCCCGATGGCACGCTGCTCGGCGACCAGTTCGACGGTGCCGGCTTCGTGCGCGGCGTGCAGCGCAAGGGCCGTGCGCTGGACGGCGCGCGGGTGCTGGTGTCGGGCAGCGGCGGTGTCGGCTCCGCGATCGCCGCCTCGCTGGCCGCGGCTGGCGTGGCCGAGGTGGCGCTCTACGACACCAGCGCCACGTCTGCGGAGGCGCTCGCCGGGCGCCTGCGCGCGCACTATCCGAAGCTTGCGGTGACGACCGGTTCCAATGACCCGGCCGGATTCGACCTGGTGGTCAATGCCACGCCGCTGGGCATGAAGGAGGGCGACCCGCTGCCTTTCGACATCGCGCGCATCGCGCCCGGCACCTTCGTTGGCGAGGTGGTGATGAAGAGCGAATACACGCCGCTGCTGCGCGCGGCGCGCGACAAGGGCTGCGCGGTGCAGGTCGGCACCGACATGCTGTTCGAGATGATCCCGGCGTACCTGGAGTTCTTCGGCTTCGGCAGCGCCACGCCGGAAGATCTGCGGGCCGTTGCGACGCTGGCTTATTGAAATGAAACACCCCCGAAGCGCCTGCGGCGCCTCCCCCTCAAGGGGGCGATACCAGCGGCCCGGCGAAGCCGGTTCCGCGGTATCCCTGGCATCGGTCGGTTTCTGGAGGTAGCCCGGTGAGCCTCTTCGAGGGCGTCCTCTCCACCTCCGAGATGCTGACCATCTTCAGCGAGCGCAGCTTCGTCGACGCGATGCTGCGCTTCGAGGCGGCGCTGGCCCGATCCCAGGCACGGCTCGGGATCATTCCGGAGTCGGCCGCCCAGACGATCGCGGGCAGTTGCAAGGTCGAGCTGTTCGATGCCGCCAAGATCTTTCGCGACGGCGGGCGGGGCGGCGGCGTGGCGAACCCGCTGGTCCACAGCCTCAAGGAGGCAGTGGGCCTCTTCAATGCCGACGCAGTGCCCTTTGTCCATTTCGGCTGCGGCTCCCAGGACCTGGTCGACACCGCGATGGCGCTGGTCACGCGGGAGGCCCTGGCACTGATCGAAGTCGATCTCGCGAAGGTCGTCCAGGCGCTGCTGCTGCTGGCGCAGCGTCACGCCGAGACGCCGATGCTCGCGCGCACGTCGATGCAGCCGGCTTCGGTCACCAGCTTCGGCCTCGTTTGCGTGGGATGGGCGGCGCCGCTGGTGCGCTGCCGCACGCGCCTGGCCGAGGCCGCGCGGCGAGGGCTGCAGGTGCAGCTCGGCGGTTCCGCCGGCACGCTGGACCGGATGCAGGGACAGGGCGCCGAACTGCGCCGGCAGATGGCCGAGGCGCTCGGGCTCCGCGACCCCGGCGCCGCCTGGCACGGCCAGCGAGACGAGTGGATCGGCCTCGGCTGCGAGCTCGGGCTGATGGTTGGCAGCCTGGGCAAGATCGCGAAAGACATCATGCGACTGGACCAGCACGAGATCGGTGAGGTGGCGGAACCTGGCGAGTCCGGAAGCGGCGAGCGGCCGGCGTTGGCGCCTCGGCGCGAGCCGGTGGCTTCGATGGTGGCGATCGCTGCCGCGCAGCGTGTCCCGCAGCGCGTGGCGGCGCTGCTGGCCGCGATGCCTCAGGCGCACGCATGCGCCCTGGGCGGCTGGCAGGCCGAGCTGGCCGAGTGGCCTTCGTTGCTGATGTCGGCGCATGGCAGCGTGCGCGCGCTTGCGGGGGCTTTGCCCGGCCTGCAGGTCGACGCCGGCCGGATGCGTTCCAATATCGATCGGCTGCGAGCCGAGCTGCCGCGCGAGGCGGCCGACCGCTGCTTCGACCCGGCGCTGGCCGGACCGGCCGGCGTGCTGGCGCTGGCCCAGGTCCTGGCGCTTCGGTCCCCACCCGACACTTGCGACATTGCACGATGATTTCTGCCGCCGTCCGCCTCCTCTCCGACGAGGCCGCTTTCCTTCCCTGCGGCAACGGCCGGCCCGCGGACGCGCGCCGGTGAGCGGCGCAGCCACGCCCCGCGGCCTCTCGTTCGCGCTGCTGCTGCCCCTGCTGCTGGCCGCGCAGCCGGTGGCCACCGACAGCTACCTGCCGGCCTTGCCGGCGATCGCCCGCGAGTTCGGGTCGGCCAGCGCCAGCCTGACGGTCTTCGTGCTGGCCTTCGGCTTCGGCCAGTTGCCCTGCGGACCGCTGTCGGACCGCTTCGGGCGCCGGCCCGTGCTGCTCGCCGGCCTCGGCTGCTATGCGCTGGCGGCGCTGGGCTGCGCGCTGTCGAGCGGGATACCGATGCTGGTGGCCTGCCGCGCGCTGCAGGGCTTCTCGATGGCCGCCATCCTGGTCTGCGCGCGGGCCGCGGTGCGCGATCTCTATCCGGCCCACGAGGGGCCGCACGTGATGGCCCGCGGCCTGACCGGCCTCGGCGTGGTGGGCTTGCTGGCGCCGCTGCTGGGCGCCTGGGCGGTGCAGTCCGCGGGCTGGCGCTGGGTGCTGGGCGGCATGGCTGTCTATGCGCTCCTGCTCTGGCTCCTGTGCTGGCGTGGCTTTGCTGAAACGCGGGCCGTCAGTTCGGGCCCATCGGCTCCGAAAGGCAGCGTGCGCGAGGTGTTCGCCAGCCCGAGCTTTCGCGCCTGGGCCTCGCTGGCTGCCACGACCTACGGCGGGCTGTTCTGCTTCCTGCTGCTGTCGCCGATGGTCTACATCAGCCTGCTCGGCTTCTCGCCGGCCTGGTACGGCTGGATCCCGGCAGGCGGCTCGCTGGTCTACATCTTCAGCACCACGCTGTGCCGCCGGCTGCTGCGCCGCCGGGGCGCGGTGCGCACCGTCCAGCTCGGTTCGCTGCTGAGCCTGGCCGGGCCGCTGGTGCAGGCGCTCGGCTGCTGGCTGTTGCCGATGTCGGCCTGGCCGCTGCTGCTGGGCCATGCGGTCTATTGCATCGGCCATGGCATCCACCAACCCTGCGGCCAGGCCGGCGCGGTCGGCGACCTGCCGCACCTGGCGGGTCGCGCGGTGTCTTGGTCCGGATTTGCGATGATGGCGGTGGCGTTCACCGTCGGCCAGATCGCCGCCGGCTTCGTCAACCCCGCGCTCAGCCATGGCGCCTGGCCGATGGTGCTGCCGATGGCCTTGGCCGGCGCCGTGCTGGTGCTGATCGCCTTCGCCTGGCTGCCGCGGCTGCCGCCTGCCCATCCCCGAAAGGAAACACCATGACCCGTCTGAATGTCGTCCGCGAGGGCGGTGGCCCGATCGTCGTGCTGAGCCACGCGCTCGGCGGCGACCTCCGCATGTGGGACACGGTGGCGTCATTGCTGGCGCGCGCCCACACGGTGCTGCGCTACGACCATCGCAATCACGGCGTCTCCGAGCGGCTGGCCGGGCCGCTCACGCTGCAGGACCTGGCGGACGATGCGGCCGAACTGATCGCGCGCGAGGCCGAGGGCGAGCCGGTGCATTTCGTTGGCCTGTCGATGGGCGGCATGGTCGCGCAGGCCCTGGCGGCGCGTCATCCGGCGTTGCTCCGGACTCTGGTGATCGCCAATTCATCGGCCCACTATCCTGACGCCGCGCCCTGGCGAGCCCGCGTGGAGGCCGTGCAGGCCCAGGGCGTCGCGGCCATCGCTGCGGGCGCCGTGGGGCGCTGGCTGACGCCCGAATTCATCGCCACGCCCGAGGGCGCGGCCGCGGCCCGGCAACTGCACGACACGCTGGTGAGCACCGATGCGGCCGGCTACATCGCGTGCTGCGAGGCCGTGGCGGCGATCGACTTCCGCGACAGCAACCGGCGCATCGCGGTGCCGACGCTGGTGATCGCGGGAACCCGGGACGAGGCCACGCCGCTGGCGATGTCGCAGGCGATCGCGGCGGCGATTCCCGGCGCCCGCCTGGCCACCGTCGACGTCGCGCACCTCAGCGCGGTCGAGCGGCCGGTGGAATTCAGCCAGCTGCTGATCGATTTCTGGCGCAGCCTCTGACGACTGCGACGACAGTGGGGGATTCGGTCCGCTGCGGTTGAAAGATCCGCGGCCGCCCCCATCATCCGGTGCTGCTTCATTTCCCGAACCTCCTCGGACCTCTCACGATGACTTCCCGGCTCAAGATCGATTTCGTTTCGGACGTTTCCTGCCCCTGGTGCGCCGTCGGCCTCGGCGCGCTCGAAGCGGCACTGAAGAAGGTGGCGCCCGAGGTCACGGCCGAACTGCACTTCCAGCCCTTCGAACTCAATCCGCAGATGCCGCCCGAAGGCCAGGACACCTTCGAGCACCTGAACCAGAAATACGGATCGAACCGCGAGCAGCAGGCCCAGGCCCGCGCCGCGATCCGTGCCCGCGGCGCGGCCGTGGGCTTCGCCTTCAGCGAGGGCGGGCGGCCGCGGGTGTACAACACCTTCGATGCCCACCGGCTGCTGCACTGGGCCGAGCTCGAAGGCCTGGACCGGCAGGCCGCGCTCAAGAAAGCCCTGCTCAAGGCCTGCCACACCGACGGCGAGAACCCGTCCGATCCCGAGGTGCTGGTGCGGCTGGCGGCCGAATCCGGCCTCGACCCGGCGCGGGCGCGGGCCATTCTCGCGAGCGACGACTATGCCGCCGAGACCCGCCAGCGCGAGCGCATGTACACCGATGCCGGCATCCATTCGGTCCCGGCCGTCATCATCGACGACCGGCACCTGATTTCGGGCGGCCAGCCGGTGGAAGTGTTCGAGCGCGCGCTGCGGCAGATCGCGGGTGCGGAGCCGGCGCGCGTGGCCGAGGCCTGACGCAGCCTCAGGGCTTCTGCAGCATCTCGACCAGCCGCGCCAGCGCCACCGAGGGCGTGCCCTGCCACACCAGGTGCGTGCGATTGCCGCGGATGCGTTCCGGCAGCGGGTGCTGGCGCACATCGGCGGTGGCGCGCAAGGCCTTCAGCACCGACACCGGCACGATGGCGAAGCCCGTGCCCGCAGCGACGCAGGCGATCATCGCCTGGTAGGAAGAGAACTCCAGCGAGCGCGCGGCCGAGACGCCGCCCTTGACCAGCCATTGCTCGAGCAGCCGCCGGTACGAGCAACCTGGCGCGAAGGCGATCAAGGTCGCATCGGCCAGGTCGCCCGGCCGAGTGACGGCGGCCACGCTGCGTGCCGTGATCAGCACCAGTTCTTCGTCGAACGCCGCCATCGATTCCAGCTCCGGCGCCGAGAAGGGCTCCGACACGAAGGCGGCTTCCAGCTCGAAGGCCCTGACCCGCTTCAGCAGGGCGCCGGTGGTGCCCGTCGCCAGTTCGACCACGACCCCGGGGTAGAGCCGGTGGAAGCGCGACAGCACCGGCGCCAGCCGGCTGCCTGCCGTGCTCTCGAGCGAACCGAGGCGGAAGGTGCCGAGCGGGAGCTCGCTGCGCAGTTCGCTCTCGGCCTCGTCGGCCAGCCGCAGCAGTCGCTCGGCATAGGGCAGCAGCTTGTGGCCGGCCGGCGCCAGCGCCAGCGAGCGGCCCTGGCGATGAAACAGCTTCTGCCCCAGGCGCTCCTCCAGTTGCTGGATGCGGGTGGTGACGTTGGACTGCACCCGGTTGAGCTTGTCGGCCGCCCGGATCACGCCGCCCTCGGCCACGACGGTGCGGAATATCTCCAGGGAGTCGAGGTCGATGGTTCTCATAAGAAGAATGAATGTTCTGAATAATTCATTTGTGGACCTTGTCGATTTTGCGTCCAATCAAGGTCCATGTCGAACCCATCCATCACCGTCGCCCGGCCCTCGCTGTTCGCGGTCTGCGGCGCCGGCCTGCTGGCGCTGGCGATCGCGATGGGCATTGGGCGCTTCGCCTTCACGCCCATGCTGCCGCTGATGATCCGCGCCGGCAGCGTCGACGTCGCCGCCGGCGGCTGGCTCGCCGCGGCCAACTACGCGGGCTATCTGCTGGGCGCGCTCACGGCGGCACGGCTGCCGCTGTCGCCGCAGCGCACGGGCCTTCTTTCGCTGGCGTTGATCGTCCTGTCGACGGCGGCGATGGGCCTGGTCGATTCGCTCGCGGCCTGGCTGCTGCTGCGCGGCCTGGCCGGCATCGCCAGTGCCTGGGCGCTGGTCAGCACCAGCGTCTGGTGCCTGGCATGGCTCGCGCGCCTCGGCCGGCCCGGGGGCGCCGGCGTCGTCTATGCCGGGGTGGGCCTGGGCATTGCGATCGCCGGCCTCCATGGCTGGCGCGCCGGCGCAGCGGGCATCGCACCCGAGCGGCTGTGGCTGCAGCTCGGCCTGATGGCGCTCGCCGGCGCGCTCGGGGTCGCGGCGCTGATG
>NZ_JBFUCJ010000133.1:0-17413 GCF_056405295.1 Variovorax sp. P1_H2
GGCGGCTCCGGCGGCGCGGGCGGCGCGGGCGGGGCGGGCGGTGCCGGTGGCGGCGGCGGTTCGATGCTTCCCGTCGGCGCGTTCGGCGCCGGCGTCGGCTTGGCCTCGCGGATGGCCTGGGGCCGGGGCGGCGGCGGTGTCTTGGTCACCTGGCGCTTGGGTTCGGGCGGTGGTGGCGGAGGCGGCGGAAGTTCCTTGGGCTTCGGCGGTTCGATGATCTCGCTCAGGATCTCGACCGGGATCACCACTTCGGCGGCGCGGCGCAACAGGCCGCTTTGCAGGGCCCAGAGCGCCGCGACGTGGAACAGCACCACGCTGCCGGCGATGACGGCGTTGCGCGACAGGCCGAAGGCCGAGGGGGGCGAAGAAAAGCGGTCAGACACGTTCAACCATTCGAATGCGGGCGCCCACAAAGGTGCCCCGGTGCAGCAAAACCGCTACGCTAAAGGCTTATTTGCGAAGAATCCACCAGACCGAGCTGGCGACCAGGATCAGGCTGCCGCCGAGTGCCGAGACGAGTTCCATGCGTTGCTTTCCTTGATGGAATTGGCAAGCTGGATCGCCTGGGGGCCGGACTCGCGGTGAAGCGCGGCGACCGGGTGCGAGGCGCTGCATTGCGCGACCACGTCGCGTGCGCAACCTTCGCACTGGCCGCACTGGGTGGCCACGCCGAGTTCGAACTGCACCTCGTCGAAGGTCATGCCGGCGCGCGCATGGCGCGCGATTTCACGGTCGGAGATTCGGCGGCAGACGCAGACGATCATGGCGGTGAAGGCGGCTTGTAGCTGGCTTGTTTGAAGAAGGCTCGATTATAAATACGAATTCTTCGCATTTGCAATAACTATCGCGCCTGCAGGGTCGGGCCTTGGGCGGACCTGCCTAGACTTCGGACCACATGCGCAGCAGGTTGTGGTACTGGCCGGTGAGCGCGACCGTTTCCTCGCATTCGCCGAGCCGGCCGCGCAGTTTCTGGATCACCTGGTCGAGCTCGAACAGCATCGCGCGCTGGCGCTCGTCGCGGACCATGCTCTGCAGCCAGAAGAAGGAGCACACGCGGGCGCCCGCGGTCACCGGGTGGACGCGGTGCAGGCTGCTGGAGGGGTAGAGGATCAGGTCGCCCGCGGGCAGCTTGACCTCGTGGGTGCCATAGGTGTCGACCACCTCGAGTTCGCCGCCTTCGTAGTCCTCGGGATCGCAGAGGAACAGGGTGCAGGACAGGTCGGTGCGCAATTGCTCGCCGGTGCCCGGCACCGAGCGCACCGAGCCGTCGACATGCAGCCCGTAGTGCTCGCCGCCCTCGTAGCGGTTGAACAGCGGCGGCACGAAGCGCAGGGGCAGGGCGGCCGAGAAGAAGAGATGGCTCCGGGCCAGCGCGCCGAGGATCGCCTTGCCCAGTTCGCGGCCCACCGGCGATTGCTCCGGCAACTGCCGGTTGCGCTTGACCCGGGCGCCCTGATCGCCGACCGTCTCGCGGCCGTCGACCCAGTCGGTGGCGTCCAGGACGGCTCGAATCTCGCGCACTTGCTCCGGGTTCAGCACGTCGGGCACATGCAGCATCATGTTGCGGTTTCCTCAAAGAAAAAGCCCCGGGCCAGGCCGGGGCTCAAGTGTCGCATCGCGCGGATGCGACGGTGTTGACCCCGGTCAGAACGCGAAGTTGGCCGTGATGCGGGCCGAGCGCGGAGTGCCCGGCACGTAGCGATAGCCGCTCTTGTTGATCGCCGCCACATATTCCTTGTCGAACAGGTTGTAGAGGTTCAGCTGGAGCTCGACATTCTTGTTGACGCGGTAGGAGGCCATCGCGTCGAACACCCAGTAGGCGTCGGTGTAGGCCGGCGTGCCGACCGCGCCGTCGAAGCCGCGGGTGAGCTTGCCGTTGTAGCGCGCGCCGCCTCCGATCGTGAGGCCGAACGGGAGCTGGTAGCTGGTCCAGGCGGTGAAGGCCTGTTTCGGCGTGTAGGGGATCACGTCGATCCGGTCCGCCGCGTTGGTGGAGCCGTTGACCTTGGTGTCCATCGTGGTGAAGCCCGCGCTGATGCCCCATTGGTCGGTGATCGCGCCGGCCACGCCGAGTTCGATGCCCTGCACCCGCTTCTTCCCGTCCTGGGTGTAGAGCGCGGTGTTGGTCGGGTCCTGCACGATCTCGTTGCGGACTTCGGTCCGATAGAGCGCCGCGGTCAGGGAGAGGTGCTTGTTGAGCACATCCCACTTGGTGCCGATTTCGTAGGTGTCGGCCTTCTGCGGCTCGAAGTCCACGCGCGAGGCGCTGTTGCCGGTGCCCGAGGCGGCCAGCGAGAAGTTGGCGCCGCCCGGGGGCTGCGCCGAATTGCCGTAGGCGGCAAAGAAGCTGGCGTTCTCGACCGGCTTGTAGACCACGCCGATCTTGCCGGTCCAGAGGTCGCCGGAGGTCGACAGGCTGGTCGGCGTGATCGCGAAGGCGGGCCCGGTGCCCATCGTGGTCGCCCAGTAGTCGGTGCTGTAGTGGTCGTAGCGCAGGCCGCCGGTGAGCTGCCATTGCTCGTTGATCTTCATCGTGTCGAAGGCGTACAGGCTGACGGTGTCGGTCTTGCCGTAGTTGCCGGTGCCGTTCGGGATCCGGTTGTAGCCGGTCACGTAGGGGTTCGGGTTGTACAGGTTGGCGACCGGCCATGAGCCTGCCGGTGCGAAGGTCGTGTTGGCCGACGCGAAGCCCGGGCCGAAGTAGTTCGCGTTGTCCTGACTTTCGCGCATCAATTCCAGGCCGATGTTCGCGGTGTGGCTGAAGCTGCCGGTCTTGAACTTCGACGACAGGCTGGTCTGGTTGACGAAGATGTTGTTTTCGACGTCCTTGTTGGTCGGCAGGTTGCGCGTCACGGTCCAGGTCGATGGGTCGCTCGGCACGACCGTGTTGATGAAGCCCGCGGTCACCGCAGGCACCGTGCCGCGGTAGGTGTTGCTGTTGCCGACCCGGGTCGCAGTCAGGCCGCCGAGCATGAAGGACGTCAGCATGTAGTCCTGCGAGCTCTGGCCCCAGCGCGTGACGTTGCGCACGGTCATGTCGGGCGTGATGTCGTGCTCGACCCGTGCCGTGAACATGTTGCCCGTGACGTCGTTGAAGTCGGAGCTGGTGCCGTAGAAGTTGCTCGAGTCGACCTTCGCGGCGTAGTTCAGGAAGGTGCGGCGCAGGATCGGCGAATTGATCAGCAGCGCGTCGGGCGTGGTGTAGCCCGGCAGGCCGATGGTGGGCACGCCGCCGTCCGGGATGTTGTTCTGCTTGATGTACAGGTAGTCGAGGAACACGCGGGTCGGCGTGTTGAGGCCAAAGGCCAGCGAGGGCGCGATCGCCGAGCGCTTGTTGTTGACGAAGTCGCGGCCGTCCACGCCGGCGTCTTCGGCCACCGCATTCAGCCGGAAGGCCGTGCCCGAGCCGTCGGCGCCGCTCACCACCTTGTTCCAGTCGATGGTGCCGCGCTTGTAGCTCGCGGTGCCGAAGCCGAGCGAGCCCGAGAAGCTGTCCTCCAGCTTGGGCTTCTTGGTGATCAGGTTGATGTAGCCGGTCGGCGAGCTGCGGCCGACGTCGGTGCCCGACGGTCCCTTGACCACTTCGACCTGTTCGATGTTGAAGACGTCGCGCGAGAACGAACCCAGGTCGCGGATGCCGTCCACGAAGATGCTGCCCGAGGCGTCGAAGCCGCGCATGAAGATCGAGTCGCCGGTGGTGGTGTTGCCGTTCTCGCCGAGGAAGAAAGCGCCTGCGCCCGGCGTGTTGCGCAGCGCTTCGGTCAGGGTGGTGGCGCCTTGCTCGCGCATCAGCGTTTCCGGAATCACCTGGATCACCTGCGGGATGTCGATCAGCGGTGCGGTGAACTTGGGGTTGGCCGATTGGTCGACCTTGAAGTCGCTCGCGGCGCTGTCTTCGACGCGCACTTCCTTGAGCGTGTTCGACGGGGTCTGCGCGGCGGCAGGAAGGGTCAGCGCGAGCAGCGTGGCGGCGGCAGCAGCACTGCCGAACGGGGGCAGCGCGCGCGCGACGGCGTGCTTGCGGCTCTTGATGTAGGCCATGAAGGGTTCCCAGGTGAAAGCAAGACTGAGAGCTCGACTGGCGGGTCCCGCGCAGCATCGGCGAGCGAGCGGCAGGATTGGCTGGGTGAGCCGATTCGCGGAAGCGCGAATTCAGTGAATGATAATTAATCTCAATACGTTTGTTAACACAGCGTTCATACTGGGAGACATTTCAGAGACGAGCGCGGCGTTTTCGTTGCGTCTGCGCAACCTGTTGGGCTCAGTACACGTCGCGACGGTACCTGCCGCTTGCCAAAAGCCGTCCCATTGCGGCTTCGCCGACGATCTGCCGGAGCGCCGCATCGACGCCGCTCGCCATGCCTTGCAGGCTGCCGCAGACGTAGATCGCAGCATCGCGCGCGAGCCAGGCGCGCACTTCGTCGTGAAGCTGCAGCAGCCGGTGCTGGACGTAGCGCCGCTCCGGCTGGTCGCGCGAGAACACCATGTCGAGCCGCTGCAGGACGCCATTGTGCTGCCAGGCCTCGAGTTCGCCGCGGCAGAGGTAGTCGTGCGCTTCGTTGCGTTCGCCGAAGACCAGCCAGTGGTCCTGCCGGCCCAGCGCCGCGCGGGCGCGCAGATGGCCGCGCAGGCCGGCCAGCCCGGTGCCGTTGCCGATCAGGATCAGCGGGCGCTGCGCATTCTCGCCGAGGCGGAAATTGCGGTGCGGGCGCAGGCGCAGCGAGACCGTGTCGCCCGGGCTCAAGGTCGAGGTCAGCAGGCCCGAGCCGGCGCCGAGGCTGCCGTCCGGGTGCAGTTCCTGGCGCACCAGCAGATGCAGTTCGCCGTCGGCGGGGATGGATGCGATCGAGTAGTCGCGCGGTCGCCCGGGATCGCTCGCCAGGCCGAGCTGGGCGATGTCGCCGGACTCCCAGTCGGGCGCCGGGCTGCGGACCGGCGCGAAGGCGAGCAAGTAGACCGGTGCGCCGGCGCTGCCGTCGTTCAGCACGCTGCGCCTGGCCAGGCGCCAGGGTGCGGCAACGGATTCGACCGCGGCGGCCGGACCGGCGCCCGGCGTGCCGCCGCACTGCGCCTGCCAGGCGGCCAGCGCCGCGGGCTCCGCGTTGTCGACCTCGATGCGATCGAAGCTGCGCGTCGCGCCGGCTGCATGGAGCCATTCGTCGAGCAGGCGCCCGAAGCGGCAGAAGTTGGCGTACTGGCGGTCGCCCAGCGCCAGCACCGCGTAGCGCAACGAGGACAGGTCCGCCGTGGCGCCCATCATGCGCTCGGCGAACACGCTGGCGCCGTCGGGCGCGTCGCCCTCGCCGTAGGTGCTGGCGATGAACAGTGCGCGCGGTGCGCCGCGAAGGAGAGCCGTGTCGGCGTCGTTGAGCGGCATCACGCGTGCCGGCATCCCGGCATCGTGCAGCCAGCGGCCGGTTTGCCAGGCCAGGGCTTCGGCCTGGCCGGTCTGGCTTGCGAACAGCACCAGCGTGGCGGCGCCCGGGTCGTTGCCGGCGAGGGCCGCGGCCCGTTGCGCCACGGCGTCGCGCTGCCGGCGCTGCTGCAGCCAGATGGCCGTGCACAGCCCGGCATAGGCGAGCACCGTCAGGCATGCGGCCAGCGCTCGCAGTGCGGAATCGTTCATGGGCCCGCAGCGTGGGTCGGCCAGCGGACGCTGGTGAACGACCGCGCTTGCTCGCCGTCCCGGCAGACGAAGAGCGCCGGGAGCGCGTGGCGGTCGGCGAAGGCCAGGCCGTCCTCCGGCCCGAGCACGGTCAGCACCGTGGCGAGCGCGTCGGCCTGCATGCATTCGCGGTGCAGCACCGTGACCGATGCAAGCGCGTGGCCGACCGGCTCGCCGGTGCGCGGATCGAGGGTGTGCGACCAGCGCCGGCCCTGGTGCTCGCGCGTGTGCCAGCGGTCGCCGGAGGTGGCGATCGCCATGTTGTCGAGCGCCACCCGGTGTGTCGTTTCGGGCAGCGCCTCCACCTCCACCTGCCAGGGATCGCCGCCGGGGCGGCGGCCGGCCGCCCGCAGTTCGCCGCCGACCTCGACCAGGAAGTCGGACAGTCCGAGCGCCTGCAGTGYGGCCGCGGCCCGGTCGACCGCGAAACCCTTGGCGATGCCCGACAGGTCGAGCTCKGCACCGCCCGGTTGCACCACGGTGCGCCCATCGGTGTCGAGCACCAGGCGCTGCCATCCGACCTGTTCGCGCGCCCGGGCCAGCGCCGCCGGGGAGGGCGGGCCCGCGACGGCTGCGTCGGCGTGGGCGCCGAAGCCCCAGAGTGCGACCAGCGGTCCGATGCTCGGATCGATCGCCCCGCCGCTGGCGGCGGCCCACCGCAGGGCGCAGGCCAGCACCTCGGCAAACCCGGGCGCCAGCACATGCCGGCTGCCGGCGTCGGCGCGATTGAAGCGGCTGAGGTCCGAATCCGGCTCCCAGGTGCTCATCTGCGCAACCACCCGGTCGAGTGCGGCCTGGGCGCCGGCGCGCACCGCGTCGAGCGCGACCATGCGCGGATTGTCGAAGCGCAGCGACCAGGTCGTGCCCATGCTGCGGCCCGCCAGGGACTGCAGGGTCGGCGGGTCGGCGCGGCGCGGTCGTGGCGTGTTGGCGTAGCCGCCCGCGCGCCAGGTCGCGAACGAAGGGCGCGGCGCGGCCGGATCGTCCGTGGAATTCAGGGCATCACTTCCAGGGTGGCGGCGTAGCTCAGTCGGCGCTCCTTGGCCTTCGGCACCGAGGTGTTCTTGTCCGTCGTGCTGGCGTCGAGCCAGTACATGCCGGCTTCCGGCCAGGTCACGCTGAACTGGCCCTTGGCGTCGGTCTTGAGCTTGAGTTCGTCGAGCTTGTCGCGATAGCGGGTGTTGCCCAGCGTGACCGTGACCTCGAGCTCCTTGGCGGGCTGGCCGTCGAGCTGCAGCGTGAAGCTGGTCTTCTCGCCTTTCACCAGATCCGTCGGGTTGGCCGTGACCAGCTCGAGGCCCTTGCCGGTCGGGCGCAGCGCGCTGGGCTTGCCGACGGTGACGAAGGTCTCGTTGCGGCCCGCCGACTGCGTGATCTCGACCTCCAGCGCATCGGCCGGGATCTGGGCCGCGATGTTGTCGGGCGTGYCGCGGGCGCGCTTGGGCTTGCCGGTGGCCTTGTCCTTCCAGCGGGCGAAGACGCCGTCGTTGAGCAGCGCGACGCGATAGGTGCCGGACTGGGTCAGGTTCAGGTCGAACACGCTGCGCAGCTTGCCCTTGAAGACGTTCTCGGGCTTGAGCGTGCTGCCGTCGGGTGCGGTGACCGCCAGGCTGTCGATGTTCAACGGGACGTGGTTGAAGAAGAAGAGGTCGTTCGACACCGCGGCGTCGACCGTGATCCAGTCCGCCTTCGACAGCACGGTGCTCGACGGCATCAGCCAGGCGTTGTGGGCGTGGACGGCCGCGGTGCCGGCGCAGAGGGCGAGGCCGATGGCGAGGCCGATGGCGAGGGTGCGCAGAGTGAGCTTCATGATGGGTTCCGAAGAGCTTGGAGACGAAGAAGGGGTCAGGGCTTGAGTTCGAGCGAGACTTCGCCGAGCTCGCTGCTGCCCGCGACCTGCGATTGCTCGGCCTTCGCGGGCGGCCACTGGAAGGGGATGCCCACGATCTCGCGGCCGCCGACCTCGCGCGCCGCCTCGACATACAGCTTGTAGGCACCGGGCGCCAGCTTGGGCAGCGCCACGGCGCCTTCCGATACAGCGATCTGATGCTTGCCCGCGGGCCGTGTGGCGCTGCTGACGCCATCGATGGGCATCTGCAGCTCGCGGCCGGTGCGCCGCCACCACTGGCGCATGTCCTTGAGCCACTTGGTGCCTTCGCCTTCCGCGTTGCCCTTGTTCTTGATGTCGTACCAGACCGCCAGCGTGCCGGCCACCGACTGGTCGGGCCGCTCGATCCAGGCCGCCACGTAGGGTCGGTGGTACTCGGCCACGTTGAGGCGCGGCACTTCGATGTTGACCGTGAGCCCCGCGGCGAAGGCCGGTGCGCCGAACAGGGCGGCGAGCGCAAGGGAGTAGCGAACTTGCACGAATTGAACCTCTTTTCCTGGATCAGTGGATGAACAGCAGCGCAAGCAGCACCGGGATGACCAGGCCCATGCCGACCATCGGCCAGGTGAAGGGCCGGTTGCCGGCGTGCATCTTGAGAATGAAGAGCCCGGTGATCGAGAACACCAGCGTGGCGGCCGCGAAGAGGTCGATGAACCAGCTCCAGGCGGCGCCGCTGTTGCGGCCCTTGTGCAGGTCATTGAAGTAGGAGAGCCAGCCGCGGTCGGTGCGCTCGTACTCGGCCTCGCCGTCGGCGAGGTTCAGCCGCAGCCAGGCGTCGCCGCCGGGGCGGGGCAGGGACAGGTAGATCTCGTCGTCCGACCACTCGGCATCGCGCCCGGCCGTGTCGATGGCCCATTGTTTCCGGATCCAGTGCTGCAGATCCGCGGGCAATTCGGCCTTGCCCTTCTGCGCCTTGGCCGCGGGCAACCGCTCCAGCAGCGCCTCGCGCAGTGCATCGTCCACCGTCGCGGTCCGGCTCGTGACCTTCGGCTTGGCTTCGATGCCGGCCGCGTGATTGAGCGTGAAGCCCGTGATGCCGAACAGCAGCAGGCCGATCAGGCAGAGCGCCGAACTGACCCAGTGCCATTCATGCAGGGTCTTCAGCCAGTAGGCGCGGCGGCGGTTGTCGGGGGGAGCGGCGGTCATCGGAGCGGAGGATTCTAGCCGCTCAGATGCGAATGAATTCTATTTGCAAGTCCGGGGACCGACCCCGTCGAAGCGAGCGGATGTCGCTTCAGGCGTTACTGTGCCTAAACTTCGTGCTCACATTTCGATAGCAATGAAGTTTCGTAAAGTCGAAAAAAAGCGGGGCCTTGCCCCGCTTGCCTGGCGTCCTGCCCGCCTACTCGATCTCGCCCATCTGCGACTGCAGGTAGTTCTGCAGCCCGACCTTGCCGACCAGGTCAATCTGGGTCTCGAGGAAATCGATGTGCTCCTCGGTGTCGTCCAGGATCTCCTGCAGCAGGTCGCGCGAGACATAGTCGCGCACGCTTTCGCAATGGGCGATGCCGTCCTTGATCGTCGCCTGCGCGCCGGTCTCGGACCGCAGGTCGCATTCGAGGATCTCGGGCACGTCCTCGCCGATCTGGAGCTTGGCCAGGTCCTGCAGGTTCGGCAGGCCGTCGAGCATGAAGATCCGGTCCATGAGCTTGTCGGCATGCTTCATCTCGCCGATCGACTCGTCGTATTCCTTCTTGGCCAGCTTGTCCAGGCCCCAGTGCTTGAGCATCCGGTAATGCAGGAAGTACTGGTTGATCGCCGTCAGCTCGTTCTTGAGCTGCGCCTGCAGGTGATCGATGACTTGCGGGTCGCCCTTCATGATTTTTCCTTGTTCTTCAAAAGGGTCGATTGTGAGAGCCCGCCGCGGGGCGGCGCAAGTAAACCCATGCGCCGGCACTCTGCATGCGGGTGAGGGTGATAGGTGTTCGCATTCATAGGGGTGCCCAATGCTTTTAATAGCGCATCACTATTGGTTGGCAATGATTGGTAGTTATACTAATCGCTCGCACTTTTCATCAGCCACCAAGGAAACCTACATGTCCCTGATCAACACCGAAATCATCCCGTTCAAGGCCACCGCATATCACAATGGCAAGTTCGTGCCCGTCAGCAACGAGAACTTCAAGGGCAAATGGTCGGTCGTCGTGTTCTACCCGGCCGACTTCACCTTCGTGTGTCCGACCGAACTGGGCGACCTGGCCGACCACTACGCCGAATTCCAGAAGCTCGGCGTCGAGGTGTATGGCGTGTCGACCGACACCCACTTCACCCACAAGGCCTGGCACGATACGTCGGAGACCATCGCCAAGGTCCAGTACCCGCTGATCGGCGATCCGAGCCAGCAGCTGGCGCGCGCCTTCCAGGTGCTGATCGAAGAAGGCGAAGACGCCGGCCTGGCCTACCGCGGCACCTTCGTGATCGACCCCGAAGGCAAGATCAAGACCATCGAAGTGCACGACAACGGCATCGGCCGTGACGCCGCCGAACTGCTGCGCCGCGTGAAGGCGGCCCAGTACGTCGCCGCTCACCCGGGCGAAGTCTGCCCCGCCAAGTGGACCGAAGGCGCGGAAACGCTCAAGCCCTCGTTCGACCTGGTCGGCAAGATCTAAGCCGCCTCGTTCGCGCCACGGCCCGGGCGCGTTTGCTCCCGGGCTTTTTTGTTCCCATTGCATTCAAGAAGAGAGTCTCGCCATGCTCGACGCCGGCACCAAATCGCAACTCAAGAGCTACCTCGACCGCATCACGCAGCCGGTCGAGATCGTCGCATCGCTCGATGACGGCAAGGCGTCAGGCGAACTGCAGGCGCTGCTGAAGGACGTGGCCGAATCGTCGCCGCTGGTGAAGGTCACCGAGAGCCGCGACGACAACCATCGCAAGCCTTCCTTCTCGATCAACCGGCCCAGCGAGAACCACGGTCCGCGCTTCGCGGGCCTGCCGATGGGCCATGAATTCACCTCGCTGGTGCTGGCGCTGCTGCAGGTCGGCGGCTACCCGCCCAAGGTCGACGACGCGGTGCTGCAGCAGATCCGCGCGCTCGACGGCGACTTCGAGTTCGAGATCTACATCTCGCTGACCTGCCACAACTGCCCGGATGTGGTGCAGGCGCTGAACCTGATGGCGATCCAGAACCCGCGCATCAAGACCACCATGATCGACGGCTCGCTGTTCCAGGACGAGGTCAAGGAACGTCAGATCATGGCCGTGCCGACCGTGTTCCTGAATGGCACCGAGTTCGGCCAGGGCCGCATGAGCCTGGAGGAAATCCTCGCCAAGATCGACACCAGCGGCGTCGAGCGCGAGGCGAAGAAGATTGCGGGCAAGGATCCGTTCGACGTGTTGATCGTCGGTGGCGGCCCGGCCGGCGCGGCTGCTGCGGTGTATGCGGCGCGCAAGGGCATTCGCACCGGCGTGGCGTCGGAGCGCTTCGGCGGCCAGGTGCTCGACACCATGGGCATCGAGAACTTCATCTCGATCAAGGAAACCGAAGGGCCGAAGTTCGCGCTGGCGCTCGAGGAGCACGTGCGCGACTACGACGTCGACATCATGAATCTGCAGCGTGCCGCGGCATTGGTTCCGGGCCAGGAGTTCATCGAGATCAAGCTCGAAAGCGGCGCCACCCTGAAGAGCCGCTCGGTCGTGATCTCGACCGGCGCGCGCTGGCGCAACATCAACGTGCCGGGCGAGCACGAGTACAAGAACAAGGGCGTGGCCTATTGCCCGCACTGCGACGGCCCGCTGTTCAAGGGCAAGCGCGTGGCCGTGATCGGCGGCGGCAACTCGGGCGTCGAGGCGGCGATCGACCTGGCCGGCATCGTCGGCCACGTGACCCTGATCGAGTTCGACACCCAACTGCGCGCCGATGCCGTGCTGCAGCGCAAGCTGCACAGCCTGGCCAACGTCAAGGTCGTGACCAACGCGCAGACCACCGAGATCACCGGCGACGGCCAGAAGGTCAACGGCCTGGTCTACAAGGACCGCGCGGGCGGCGGAAGCCACACGGTGCCGCTCGAAGGCGTGTTCATCCAGATCGGCCTGGTGCCGAATACCGACTGGCTCAAGGGCACGGTCGAGCTGTCGAAGCACGGCGAGATCGTGGTCGACGCCAAGGGCCAGACCTCGGTCCCCGGCGTGTTCGCCGCCGGCGATGCCACCACCGTGCCGTTCAAGCAGATCATCATCGCCGCGGGCGATGGCGCGAAGGCGGCGCTCAGCGCCTTCGACCACCTGATTCGTACGTCGGCGCCGGCGGAAGAGGCTGTCGCCGCCTGACGATATCGAAAGCGCCGTGGTCCATCTCGGATGGATCGCGGCGCTCTTCCGATGATTCCAACCTCCAATTCAGCGAGGCCATTCGTTACCAATGCGAATCATTCGCATATGATTGTGACGCGGGCCAAGGTCCGCGTCCCTTCGCCAGCCAGGCCCTTGCGCGCAGCCTTTGCGCGCCGTCCAGCGAGCAGCTCGTCAACTGTTTCCTGGACTTTCAATTGGCACGTTCACTCGCTTTTTCGCATCGACTTCAAACGCTCCCCTGGCTGATCGCCTGCGGTTTCAGCAGCTTCGCCATCGCCCAGGAGGCCAGCCCGACACGCTTCGCCGCCCTGGGCGAGATCGTGGTGAGCGGCACCCGCTCCGAACGGAGCAGGGAAGACATCCCGGCCACCGTCGAGGTGATCGACCGGCAGCAGATCGAGTTCGAGCAGATCCACGACATCCGCGACGCGGTCCGTGACATTCCCAACGTGTCGGTCAGGCGCGCGCCCGCGCGCTTCGGACTGGCCACCGGCGACGCCGGCCGCGACGGCAACGCGGGCTTCAACATCCGCGGCCTCGACGGCAACCGTGTGCTGCTGATGACAGACGGCATCCGCATGCCGCGCAGCTACGTCTTCAGCGCCAATGCCTTCGGGCGCGACTACTTCGACCTCGGCCTGATCGAGCGGATCGAGATCATCAAGGGCCCGGTGTCGGCACTCTATGGATCCGACGGGTTGGCCGGCCTCGTCAATTTCATTACGCGGCAGCCGGAGACCTTTCTTGCGGATGGCAAGACCTTCGGCGGCAGCGCGAACGTCGGCTACAGCGGCGACGACAACGGGTGGCAGGGTGGCGTCACGCTCGCGGGCAAGGCCAGCGACACGGTCAGCTGGTTGATCTCGGCCAACGCTGCGCGAACGCACGCGCTGGAGAACATGGGTACCAACTACGCCCGCAATTCCGACCGCACGGCGCCCAATCCCGAGCTCAGCAACACCCAGTCGCTGCTCGCCAAGCTGATCGTGACGCCGAATGCCGACCTGACGCACAACCTCACCTACGAGCACGTGGCCAGGTCAACTGGCTACGACCTGCTCTCGGGCATCTCGAAGCCGCCTTTCACGTCGACCTCGGTGATCGGCCTCGGCGCGCTGACCGACCTGCAGCGCGACCGTTTGACCTGGGATGGCCGGCTGCGCGTGAACTCGGTGCTGGCAGACAACCTGCTCGGCTACCTGAGCTACCAGAAGGCGGATTCGCAGGAAATCGCCTGGGAGAACCGCTACACGGCGGCCGACCGGATGCGCGACGTGAGCTACAGCGAGCACACCTGGCAAGCCGGCCTGCAGGCCGACAAGACCCTGCGCATGTCCGGCGACTGGTCGCAGCGCATCACCTACGGCATCGACTACACGAACACGCAGGTCGAGAACCTGCAGACCGGGCTGGTGCCGCCCGCTGGCGAGGTGTATCCGCTCAAGCGCTTTCCCGATACCACCGAGACGACCACGGCCTTCTACATCCAGGACGAGTTCATCCATGACCGCTGGAGCATCACGCCCGGGGTGCGCTTCGACCACTTCGACATCGATGCCGATCAAACCGGATTCAACGCGCGCGCGGTATCGCTGTCCGACTCGGCGGTCTCGCCGAAGCTGGGCGTGCTGTTCCGTGCCACGCCGCAATGGAGCCTCTACGGCAACTACGCCGCGGGCTTCAAGGCGCCCAACGCGTTCCAGGTCAACAATTTCTTCGAGAACGTGGTGTCGGGCTATCGGACCATTCCGAACCCCGACCTCAAACCGGAGACCAGCCAGAGCTTCGAGATCGGCACGCGCGGCCGCGCCGGCCTCCTGAACTTCGAGGCCGCCGTCTTCACCGGCACCTACAAGGACATGATCGAGAACGACCGGCAGGTCAGCGGCGTCTTCGGTTCCCGCACCAATCCCGCGACCTTCCAGTCGGTCAACATCGGCCGCGCGCGCATCGACGGTTTCGAGTTCAAGGGCGAACTCGACTGGACCGAGCAGGGCTCGGGCTTCTCGCTGCCCTTCGCCTATGGCCGCACCAACGGCGAGGACCGCACGGCGAACGTGCCGCTCAACTCGATCGATCCGGAAAAGCTCGTGGTGGGGCTCAAGTACCAGGCGCCGACCTGGACCGTGCGCCTCGATGCGGTCCACCACGCGGCCAAGAAACGCAGCGACGTCGATCCGGCCGAGGTCACGGCCGGCGTCCAGTTCCTCACGCCTTCGGCCACCACGCTGGACCTGAATGCGCAATGGCGCATCCGGCGCGACCTGCGCCTCAATGTCGCGCTGGTCAACCTGACCGACAAGAAGTACTGGATGTGGAGCGACGTGCGCGGGCTCGCCGCCAGCTCGCCCATCGTCGATGCCTACACGCAACCCGGCCGGCACTTCAACGTGTCGCTCGTGGCTGATTTTTGACCCACCTCACGAAAGCAACAACGCATGATCACCCATGAATCGATCCGCGAACGATTCGCTGCCCTTCGCGCCGAAGGCAAGCGCCACAAGGATGCGGCCGAAGCGCTCGGCCTCAGCGAAGGCGAGGCCATCGCCGCCCATGCGGGGTCGGACGAGCGTTCCCTGCGCGCGCTGCCGCTGCGCGGTCCCTGGCTGGAACTGCTGCGGGCCCTCGAGCCTTGCGGACCGGTGCTGGCGCTGACGCGCAACCGATCGGCGGTGCACGAGAAGACCGGCGTCTACCGCAACCTGTCCGGCGGCGCCCGGATGGGGCTCGCGGTCGGCGAGGAGATCGACCTGCGGCTGTTCTTCAATCACTGGCATGCGGCCTTCTTCGTCAGCGAGGCGGCCGCCAACGCGGGTCAACCGCCATCGCTGAGCCTGCAGTTCTTCGACGCCAGCGGCGTGGCGGTGCACAAGGTCTTCGCCCGCGACGCCACCGATCGCGGGGCCTTTGAGTCGGTCGCGCAAGCGCACGCGGACGCRCCGCGGGACATCGCATTCGCACCCACCCCGGTCAAGGCGCCGCCACGGCCGGACGGCGAGATCGACCGCGCGGGCCTCGCCGACGCCTGGGGTGGCATGACCGACACGCACCAGTTCTTCGGCCTGCTGAACAGGTTCGAGGTCGAGCGCCAGCAGAGTTTCCGTCTGAACGAGGGCGGCTTCACGAAGCGGGCGAGCCGGCGCGCGGTGCGCGAGTTGCTCGACGAAGCGTCCTTTTCGGGCGCGCCGATCATGGTCTTCGTCGGCAGCCCGGGCTGCATCCAGATCCACACCGGGCCGGTGGCGCGCGTCGAGCCGATGGAGATGGGCGACGTGCAGTGGCTCAATGTGCTGGACCCGGGCTTCAATCTGCACTTGCGCGAAGACCTGATCGATGCGGTCTGGATCGTCGAGAAGCCGACCAGCGACGGCATCGTGACTTCGGTCGAGTCCTTCGATCGCGAAGGCGAGCTGATGGCGATGTTCTTCGGCGTGCGCAAGCCGGGCCAGCCCGAGCGCGAGGACTGGCGCGTGCTGGTGGGCAAGCTGCCGGGTCTCGAGGTGGGCGCGTGACGCGGGCGAACGGAGATCGCCGCGCCGCGCTGCGCCGGGTCGGCGGCGGTGCGCTGGCTGCCTTCGCCTGGCCTGCCCTCTCGCAGGGTACGCGCACGCCGCGCCTGGTGACCATCAGCGGCGCCATCACCGAGATGGTCTATGCGCTCGGCGCCGAAGCCCAACTGGTCGGCACCGACACCACCAGCCTCTACCCGGAGGCTGCTCGCCGTACCCCCAAGGTCGGCTATATGCGGCAGCTCTCCGCCGAAGGGCTGCTGTCGCTGAAGCCCGATGCGGTGATCGCCACCACCGAGTCGGGGCCGCCGGTGGTGCTCGAGCAGTTGCGCGCGGCCGGCGTGCGGCTGGAACTGGTCGACGCCGACCACAGTTGGAGCGAGGTGCAGCGCAAGGTCGCGGCCGTGGGCCGCGCGGCGGCGCGCGAGCCGCAGGCGCGCGCATTGATGGCGGGCCTCGAAGCCGAATGGGTGCAGGTTCGGAAGCGGGTGGCGGCGGACGCGGGACGCAAGCCGCGCGTGCTGTTCGTGCTGTCGCACAGCGCCAACCCGCAGGTGTCGGGCGAGAAGACTGCGGCGCACGCGGTGATCGGCCTGGCCGGCGGCGTCAACTGCCTCTCGGGCTTCCAGGGCTATCGGCCGATGACCGCAGAGGCGATGGCCAGCGCCGCGCCCGACGTGATCCTGACCACCACGCAAAGCATCGAGGCCCATGGTGGCACCGAGAAGTTCTGGCAGCGGCCGGAGTTGGCCCTGACGCCGGCCTTCGGGAGGCGGGCGCTGGTGACGCAGGACGCCTTGCTGCTGCTCGGCTTCGGCCCGCGCCTGCCCACCGCGGTCGGCGAACTGCACCAGAGCCTGCGCGCGGCATGAAGGGCCGGCTGACGATGCGCGGCACCCTGGCGGGCGGGCTGGCGCTGCTGCTGCTGAGCCTGGCCGTCGGTGCGGGCTCCGGTGCCTACGCCATCAGCGCTTCGCAGCTGATGGGCGTGTTCGGCGCGATCTGGCAGGGCGGCGACGACCCGTCGCCCGCGTACCTGGTGTTCGTCAACATCCGGCTGCCGCGGCTGGTGCTCGGCCTCGCCGCCGGGGCCGGTCTCGGCATCGCCGGCGCGTTGATGCAGGGGCTGTTCCGCAATCCGCTGGCGGACCCGGGCCTGATCGGCATCAGCAGCGGCGCCGCGCTGGCGGCCGGCGTGACGATCGTGCTCGGCGCCTGGCTTCTGCCGGTGCTGCCGCGCACGCTAGGCAGTTGGACCCTGGTCGGCATGGCCTTTGCCGGCGGCTTCGGGGTCACGCTGCTGATCTACGGCCTGTCGCGCAGCGAGGGCGGCACGCGCATGGCGCTGATGCTGCTGGCCGGCATCGCGATCAATGCGCTGGCCGGGGCCGGACTCGGCTTCCTCAGCGTGATGGCCTCCGACGAGCAGTTGCGCAGCTTGCAGTTCTGGCTGCTCGGCAGCCTGGGCGGCGCGCGCTGGAGTGCGGTGCTGCTGGTCGGCGCGATCGTGTGCATCGCGCTGTGCATGGGACTGACCCTGGCTGCGCCACTCAATGCGATCGCGCTCGGCGAGGCCCAGGCGACGCTGTTGGGCGTCGACGTCGAGCGGGTCAAACGTCGCGCCATCCTCGTGACGGCCTTCGCCGTCGGCGCCGTCACGGCGACCACCGGCATCATCGGCTTCGTCGGTCTGATCGCGCCGCACTGGGTGCGCCTGCTGGCCGGGCCCGACCACCGGGTGGTGCTGCCGGGGTCGGCGCTGCTGGGCGCGGTGCTGGTGCTGGCGGCCGACACGGTGGCCCGCACCGCGATGGCGCCGACCGAGCTGCCGCTGGGCGTGCTGACCGCCTTTATCGGCGTGCCGATGTTCCTGTTGATGCTGCGGCATTTCCGGGGGCGCATATGACGCTGGCATGCATCGACGCCGAGGTGCGGATCGGCGGCAGGACCCTGTTGTCGGGCGCCCGCATCACGCTGCACCCGGGCCGTCTGACCGCCATTCTGGGCCCCAACGGCGCGGGCAAGTCCACGCTGCTGTCGGTGCTGGGCGGACAGCGC
>NZ_JBFUCJ010000134.1:0-17016 GCF_056405295.1 Variovorax sp. P1_H2
GGGCCAGCACGCGGCGGCTGAACACGTCCACCACGGCAGTGAGGTAGACGAAGCCGCGCGCCATCGGGATGTAGGTCGTGTCCAGCGCCCACACCTGATTGGCCCGCGTGATCGCCAGCTTGCGCAGCAAGTACGGGTAGATCTTGTGGCCCGGTGCGCGCTTGCTCGTTCCCGGTTGCGGCGCAAGCGCCGCGATGCCCATGCGCTGCATCAACGTGCCCACATGCCTGCGGCCAATGTTCAAGTACTTGGACTGTCGCAGTTCGATGACGCCGCCGCGATCGGCGAGCAGACCTCGCACTGCAGCGGTGTTGGCACCACTCTTGTCGATGGTGATTTTCTCCGGCACTTCGTGCTGGGCGATTGCGCGCTCGAAGAACCGGCGCGCTGCCGCCGTGTCACGGCACGCGGTCAGCAGGAAGTCAACCGTCTGGCCCAGCCGATCGACGGCTCGGTACAGATACTTCCACTGGCCGCCCACGAGCAGGTAGGTTTCGTCGACGCGCCATGAACGCCCCACCGGGTGCTTGCGTCGACGAAACACCTTGGCCAACACGGGCAACATCTTCAGTGACCAGCGGTGGACGGTGGCGTGGTCGACCAGCACACCGCGCTCGGCCATCATCTCTTCCAGGTTGCGCAGGCTCAAAGGGTAGGCCGCGTACCAGCGAACGCACACCAGCATGATCTCCAGCGGGAAATGCAGCCGCTTGAGCACCCCTCGCAGGGTTGAGTTCGCAAGTTGGACGTGCAGCGGTACCATGGGCTCGATTGCGGCCGACCGGCTTATCGACTGGCTTATCGCGACAGAACCACCAAGAGAGGCACATCCTTGATGCTGCAGCTACCGCTCCTGGTCGAGCTGCGTCTCTCCCGTGGTCTCTGGGCCATCCTGACCTCCTTGCTCATGAGGTCTCGCTCGCCGTCCGGGAACTGCTTCTTGCGTTCCTCGATCGTCATCTTCCAGAGGGTGCGATACGGCCGGGCCGCGACACTCAAGAGGTCGTCGACCGTCGGAACGGCTTGCTCAGGTAGCGTGAGCCTTTCTCACCGAAGCGCCAGGGCAGCTCGATCGCCTTCGAGATGCCGATCCGCGGCCCGACCTCGACCTTCAGCGGCGGGTGCTCGTCGGGTCGCGCGAGCAGCGCGAAGGGCGGCGCGTCCAGCGCCATGCCGTTGAGGCTGCCGTCGACACCGAGCGCCTGGCCGACCCGGCCAGGGCCAGCGCACAGCAGCCGCAGGTCCTCGAGACCGCGCCGCTTTCGCATGCGCGCAACGCCGTGGGTCGGCTCCAACGCGCGGATCAGCACCCCGGCGCCGTGCCCTGACTCGCGGCAGACGAAGTTGAGACACCAGTGGATGCCGTAGGAACGGTAGACGTAGGCGTGCCCTGGTGGTCCGAACAGCGCGGCATTGCGCGGCCGCGGGCCGCCGAAGCTGTGAGCCGCCGGCTCGGTGCTGTCGTAGGCTTCGGTCTCGACGATGCGTCCGCCCACGCCATCGACCAGCAGGGTGACGCCGATCAGCCGGCGCGCGACTTCGTGCGACAGGCCTTCGAAGCCGATCGACGCGGCAGCCGGGAGCAAGGCGGCGGAAGACATCTGCGCCGCATGTTATCCGCGCGGGAGAAAATCGGGGTCGGACGAAGGGCCTTCCGAAGCGAGACTCGTTGTCGCAGGCGGCCCACAGTCCCCGGTGGCGCATGGCCTGGCAGGTGGCATCATCAGCTCAAGATGACCTCCCTCAAGGCTCGCCAACGGCGACAAGGCGCTCTGTCATGAGAGCGTTTCACCGCTTTCATCGCCACCTCGGCGTCGACGCTGACAAGCCCGGCGGCAAGTCGGCGGTCATGCTGGCCTTCGCGGCAGGAACTTCGATCGCCCTCGTGAAGACGCTGGCCGCGGTTCTGACCGGCTCCGCGTCAATGACCGCCGAGGCCGTGCACTCATGGGTCGATGGCCTCACGGACAGCTTCCTCGTCGCCGCATATCTCGCCGCCCGGCGTCCCGCCGACGGGCAGCATCGGCTCGGCTATGGCCGGGAGTCGTATGTCTGGTCGATGTTCGGCTCGATCGCCATGCTCGCCTTGGGCGCGCAAGTCGGGATATGGCGCGGCATCCATCAGCTCAGCATGCCCGACGCGCCGACGGACTACCGGTTTGGGTACGCCGTCATCATCGGATCGTTCGCGTTGCAAAGCGTCTCGACCTTCCAGGCGCTTCGATTCCTGCGCCGACGTGCGGCTGCGCTTCAGCGGAGTGCGGTCCAGCACGTGCTCGAGACCTCCGATTCGCAACTGCGGACGGTAGTGACTCAGGACTTCTTGGCGCTGGTTGGTCTTGCCGTTGCGGGGCTGGGCATGCTGCTGCACGACGTCACCGGCAATGTGGCGTACGACGCAGCAGGCTCGATCGTCGTGGGCTTGCTGATGGGGATCGCAGGGCTGTTTCTGGTCAATTTGAACCGTCGCTACCTCGCCGGGATGCCGCTGCCCGTCGATCGGCGGGCGATTGCGATCGGGCTGCTGAAGCAGTCGCCCGACGTCAAGAGAGTCACCCTCCTGTACACCGAGTTCATCGGCCCGGATCGCATCCTTCTCGTTGCGCGCATCGAGATCGCCGGCGAGCATTCCCAAGCCGAACTCGCCCGAATCCTGCGCCGGCTGGAGCAGCAGATCATGACCCACAGGAACGTCGGCATCGCCACTTTGACTCTGGCCGCCCCCGAGGAAGAGGAAATCAACAATTAGGCGCGGCGGTATTGGCTTGAGATCGACGACTGCGAGCGTGACGCAAGCGTCGCGGCTACCAGAGCCTCCACCAAGGCCGACGCAGCCGCATGTGCTGTGGTCGGGTGTCGAGGCGATCGATGATGCTGGCCGCCGCGCCGAAGCGATTGGCGGGTTCGGTTTGCTGATCCGATGATCCGGCGGCCAGATGTGGCTGTGTCTTGCGTCGGGCGTGAGGTGTCCCGATTCAGCGAAGCGGAGACTGTGTCCGGAGGAGGCATGAGAGCAATTTTGGCAGGAGCTTTCCAGTTGAGGTGTGATGAACTTCGCGCGATTGCTGTCTATTGCAGGCGCGGCGAAGCAGGGCCGCCTACTTGTGCAGGCGCGGAGATGGCGTCAACGCCGCCACGCTCGAGCAGCCATTGAAATAACATTGCATGAACGTCGCCCTTGGATGATCTCGGCGACATTTATCGGCGAGCCGCAAGAGGATCGAGCCCGGTACCGAAGCGTCCTTGCGCAGATGCGCCAAGGTATCTCCGAGCGAGAGATCGCGTGACGCCAAACCTGCCGCCCCAAGGATACAGATCCAATGTCCAATACCGCACAAGATATCCCGCGCCGATCGCCTTCGTCAGAATCCATTCGCGAAATGGCTTTCACCACTTCCTGGGACACCAACCCCGCCGCCGACTCACTCCGGCTGGATGCCCGCCTCCTTGACGACCTTGCCCCATTTGGCGAGGTCGGACTTGATCACCGCGGCGTACTCCTGCGGCGTTCCGCCCTGGATCTCGATGCCGGCAGCCTCCAGCTTGGCCCGCACATCGGGCAGCTTCAGCGCAGCGTTGATCTCGGCATTGAGCTTGGTGACGATCGCCTTGGGCGTGCCGGCAGGCGCCAGGAACCCGCCATTGGTATTGGCGTCGTAGCCCTTGAGCCCTTGTTCCTCCGCGGTCGGCACGTCCGGTAGGGACGCTGCCCGCTTCCGGGTCGACACGGCAACGGCGCGTGCGTTGCCGGCCTTCACCTGCGACTGGATGGCGCTGATCGTGTCGATGTAGAGCGCGGTGCGCCCGGCCAGCAGATCCGGCTGGGCGGCGGAAGACCCTTTGTAGGGAACCAGCAGCATCTGCACGCCGCTCGCCATGCGGAACATCTCGGCCGCCATTTCCTGTGCACTGCCGCGGCCGGACGTGGCGACCTTGGCCTGGTCCGGATTGGCCTTCATCCAGGCCACGAACTCGGGCAGTGTCCTGGCGGGGATCTGCGGGTAGATGGCGAACACCAGCGGAACCTCGTGGGTGTAGACGATGGGCTCGAAGCTCTTCTCCGGATCCCAGCCCAGGTTCTTGAACAGGAACTTGTTGGTGTTGTGGCTGCCGCCCACGATGCCGATGGTGTAGCCATCGGGCACTGATTTGGCGAGCACATCCGTGCCGAGGTTGTTCGATGCGCCAGGCCTATTGTCGATGACCACCGGCTGCCCCATCGACAACGCGAGCTTGTCGCCGACAACGCGGGCGATCGTGTCGATCGCGCCGCCCGGCGGGGCGGGCACGATGATCTTGATGGCGTGGGTCGGGTAGGCCTGGGCAGATGCCAAGGCCGGCACCACGGCCAGGACCGCCGAGACGGCAAGGATCTTGAACGGGGAGGTGAGTTGCATGGGGTGTCTCCTTTTGCTGATGGGTCGAATCGTCATGCAGCGCCGGCGGGCCCGTCGATGCCCGTGGCTCTGCATCGGGTTCTCTAGCCGCGCCCGACGAAGGGCATGGCGCTGGCCATGACGGTCATGTTCAGCACGTTGGCGCCGAGCGGCAGCGCGGCGATGTGACGCACCGCGTCGGCCACGTGCTTCGCGTCCATCATGGGTTCGGGCGCGATCGTGCCGTTGGCTTGCAGGACCCCGCGCGTCATGCGCTCGGACAGCTCGGTCAGCGCATTGCCGATGTCGATCTGGCTGGCCACGATGCCGAATGCCCGGCCGTCCAGTGCCAAGGCCTTGGTCAGGCCCGACACCGCGTGCTTGCTGGCGGTGTAGGGCGCGGTGAAGGGGCGCGGCGTGTGCGCCGAGACCGAGCCGTTGTTGATGATGCGTCCACCCTGCGGCGACTGGCGGCGCATCAGCCCGAAGGCCGCGCGCGCACACAGAAACACGCCGGTCACGTTGGTGTTCAGCACGCTGAACCATTTCTCCAGCGGCAACTCGTCCATCGGCACCGCCGGGGCGTTCACGCCGGCGTTGCTGAACAAGAGATCCAGTCGGCCGAAGCTGCGTTCGATCGCGGTGAACAGCGCCTGCACGCTGTCGGGATCTGTCACGTCGGTGGGCACGGCCATCACTGTCTGGCCCCGCGCCTCGGCCTCGGCGGCCAGTGCCTGCAGGGGCTCGGCACGGCGGCCTGCCAACACGACGGCCCAGCCGTCGTCCAGCAGCCCGAGGGCCGCGCTGCGGCCGATGCCGCTGCCTGCGCCGGTGACCAGGGCGATCTTCTTGGAGGTGGTTGCGCTCAAGGGGCGTCTCCTGACGTGGGTGATGTGGAGTGGTTGCAGGCACGGACGGGTGCAGGCGCGGCGTCCACGGTCACGGAGAAGCGGCCGATGTCCGCCACCCCCCCGCTGACGACATCGCCTGGTTGCAGCGCGCCCACGCCTGCGGGTGTGCCGGTGCAGATCAGATCACCGGGCGCGAGCGTCACTGACCTCGACAGCATGGCCACCAGTTCGGGCACCGGCCACAAGAGCTCGGACAGGTCGGCGCGCTGACGCTCGATGCCGTTGACCGCCAGCCACACAGCCCCCTGCCGGGGGTGGCCGCACAGCGCAACCGGCACGAGCGGCGTGCAGGGGGCCGAGTGGTCGAAGGCCTTGGCGGCCTCCCAGGGACCACCGGTACGCTTGGCTTGCTGCTGCAGGTCGCGCCGCGTGAGATCCAGGCCTGCGCCATAGCCCCAGATGTGATGCGGCTCCACCTCCGCCGGATCGATGTCCCGACCGCCATGACCGATGGCCACGACCATTTCGATCTCATGGCAGAAGTCCCCGGTACACGGGGGATAAGGCAGCAGGCCGCGCGCCTGCACCACCGCGCTGGCGGGCTTCATGAACCAGGCCGGAAGGTCCGGGGGCCCGGCCTGCTCGTCCTGGCCCCAGCGGTAGTTGCGGCCGATGCAGAACACGCGGCCCACCGGGAAAAGCGCTGTCTGACCCCACACGGGCAGCGTGGTCAGTGCCGGCGCGGGAAATACGAGATCCTTCATGGATATGCCCTGGAGTTCAGGTGGTCAGGCTCATCGTCGGGCGTTCGCCTGCCAAAGCTTGGGCGATGCCGGCAAGCACCATCTCGCCCATGGCGGTGCGAGTCTCCCAGGTGGCACTGGCGCGATGGGCCTGAAGGGTCACGCGGTCGGACTGGCGCAGCGCCAGAGGAACGTGAGGTTCGTCGACGAACACGTCCAGGCCCGCACTGGCAATGCGACCGGCGGTCAGCGCCTCTGTCAGGTCGGCCTCGTTGACCAGACGGCCGCGCGCAACATTGACCAGGAAGCCGCGGGGTCCGAGGGCATCGAGCACGGCCGCGTTGACGATGCCTTCAGCCGAGTCCGCGGCCGCACACAGCACCAGCGCGTCGGAGTCGCGCGCGAGGTCCACCAGGTCCGGGACGAAGCTGTGCGCAACGTCGTCCATGGCACGCAGATCGGTATAGCGGATCGGGCAGCCGAAGGCCGCTGCCCTGACCGCGACGGCGCGGCCCACGCGCCCCATGCCGACGATGCCGACCCGCATGCCGCTGAACCGGCGGGCCAACGGGATGGCGCTGGGCTGGGGGAAGCGTTCCCACTGGCCATCGCGCACGAAGCGGTCGCCGGCACACAGGTTTCGGCAGGCGGCGATCAGCAAGCCGATGGCCAGATCGGCCACGTCTTCGGTCAGCGCGCCAAGTGTCGCGGTGACGGGCAGGCCACGTTCCCGGCAGTACGCCAGATCGACGGCGTCGGTGCCGACGCCGTTGACTGCCACGACCCTCAAGCCAGGCAGCTGTTCCAGCATGGCCCGCGAGATGCCGGTGTGCCCGCCGGTGATGACGGCGTCGATGGATGCGCCATGTTCACGCAGCCAGGCCTCTTGGTCGCCGGTCTCGAAGAATTTGTGGACGGTGTAGAGCGATGCGAGCTCTTCGTTGATCGCTGGGATCAGGATCGGATTGAGTTGCAGGACCTGGGGCTTCATGCCTGCATGCTAGTTAACGATTGATCATAGCGTCAATATTGATGTATAAAATCAATATAAATACTTTCTTCCCTCCTTTGATCATGGCTTCCTGGATTTCGATGAGCGAGGCATGCGACCTTCTCGGCGTGCAACCGCAAACGGTTTACGCCTACGTGAGCCGCGGCAAGCTCGAAGTCATGCCGGATCCGGCTGACACGCGCCGCAGCCTCTACCGCGCCGAAGACGTCGCCGGCCTGGCCAAGCGCAAGCAGGCAGGCCGCAAGCACGAGACGCTGGCCGCCAATACGCTGTTCGGCTCGGAGCCCAGCATTCCGACCGCCCTCTGCGCATTCTTTCGCGGACGTCCGCACTATCGGGGCCAGGATGCCGTGCGCCTCGCCGCATCGGCCACCCTGGAAGATGTGGCTCGGCTGTTGTGGGACGCCGAGCAAGCCGTCGACTTCTCATGCGCGACGCCGATGCGCTCGGGCCAACCTGGACGCGTTGCGGCCTTCACTGCCCTGGCCCGTTTGGCCGCGTCAGGACATTCCACGCGTGGACGTCTGACCCGGGTGCTGCACAGCGAGGGGCAGAGCCTGGTGGGTCAGCTGGCCAATGCGTTCGGCGCCCAGCCAGGGAAGCAAGGGCTGCATCTGCGCCTTGCGCAAGGGTGGCAGCAATCGACCCAGGTGGCGGAGTTGCTGCGGACGGCCATGGTCTTGCTGGTCGACCACGAACTGACCAGTTCAGCGTTCGTGGCACGCATTGCGGCTTCGACAGGCGCCTCGTTGCCGGCCTGCCTGCTGGCCGGATTGACCACGCTTTCGGGCCCCTTGCATGGCGATGCGTCGGGCCGCGTTCAGGCGCTGTTCAGCGAAGTGGAGCGGCTGGGCGAGGAGCAGGTGGTGGCCCACTATCTGTCGACCGGCTTGCCATTGGCAGGATTCGGTCATCACCTCTATCCCGACGGCGATCCGCGCGCGGCCGCCTTGCTGGCCTTGTTCGAGCCTCCGGAGGTCATCGCGCGCTTCATCCAGAAGGTGACGAAGCTGACCGGATTGCAGCCCAACATCGACGTCGCCCTGGCCGCGCTGGTGGCGCACCACCGACTGCCCGCCGATGCGGCCTTCGGCTTGTTCGCAACGGCGCGCAGCGTCGGGCTGTTGGCGCACAGCCTGGAGCAACTCGGCGTGGCGCAAGTGATCCGCCCGCGCGGGCGCTATGTGGGGCGGATGCCGGACATGGCTCAGGGCATGCGGGCCTGAGCGAAGTGGGCGGCAAGCCTTATTCGCATCGCGCTGTTCAGCTCCTGGCGGTTACGAAATGAGCCTCTTCCACCCCTCAGACATCGGGAGGCGGCGCACCGCGCCAATGGCACGCTGCGGCCGGTGTTCGAGTTGGCGCTGCGCTGGCTCGAGGATCACGAACCCGCGCACAGCGACCCGGCGGCTCTCGTCCACGGCGATTTCCGCATGATGACGATGAAGGGCGTCTCTCCATCGAGGGCCGAAGTCGGCATAGCGCTCACGCGCGATCGCCAGGGCCCGATCGGCCACGTCAACGGCCAATTGACGGTTGCTGGGTCGACCGCGTTTGCGCGACATCAATCCCTCAGGACCGTCTCCGAAATAGCGCTGCGCCAAGCGTGCGACCCGGCGCACCGTCAGCCCCCAAACGGGCTGCGGCTTGGGCGGGTCGCAGCATGCGGTCGGCCAGTGCTTGCATCGTCTTGATGCGATCGACTTCGCGCATCGTCATCGTAATCGTCGCCGTTGATTGCCCCATCGCCGCACCTCGCATCCCAAAGACCGGGGGCGCAACGATGCGACATTTCTATTCGGGGGAAAACGGACATTTCTACTCGGGGCCTACAGCGTAGCCGGCGTCATCTCCCCTTATGTCAAATCTCATCCGCGACCTGCCGGCTCAACCTGGTCGTGAGAAAATCCAGGAACGCACGGTGCACCGCCGTGCTGTGTCGACGCTGCAGGTAGACGGCCGAGAGCCACATGTCGCTGCGAACGAATTCCGACAAGACGGGGACTAGTCGTCCGCTCTCAACGTAGGGTTCAAGCATCGCCGAAGGCAGATAGACAACGCCAGCCCCCAGCAGCGCGGCCTGGACCAATGGGCCGGCTTCGGTCGCATCTAACCTTCCGCGAACCGCGACCTCGACGGGCTGACCGTCCGCTTCGAAACGCCATTTGGGCTGAGGATTCAGGTGGGTGCTGATCAGCGTGACATGGTGGGCGAGTTCGCTGGGATGAGCTGGCACGCCGTACTTGCGCCAGTACGTGGGCGCGGCGCAGACACTAAGCTCCATCGGCACCAGCTTTCTAACGATCAGGTTCTCGTTGCCCATAGCCCCGAATCGGAGGGCGATGTCGACGCCATCCTCCGCAAGATCGACCATCCGGTTCGTGAGAACCAGACTGATGCTGACTTCCGGGTAGTGGCCAAGGAAAGCGTTGATCAGTGCCGGCAACTCTGTCAGGTCCATGCCATGCGGCGCCGAGATGCGCAGGCGCCCGCTGGGGACCAGGGCGCGTTTCTGCAGTTCGGCTTGCGTGAGGTCTGCCAGCTCAAGCATCGGCTTGCTTCTATCGAGAAGCAGGAGGCCAGCGTCCGTCAGGCTGACGGCACGGCTCGTCCGGTTCAGCAGCCTGACGCCGAAGCGCCGTTCGAGGGTCGCGATGTATTTGCTGATAGTGCCCCTCGACAGCGACAGATGCTTGGCGGTGCGGGAAAAACTCCCGGAAGAGGCGACGTCGTTGAATGTACGCAGGAGATCCAAGCTATCCACGATGTTCTCCGTCTTGGATGGGCGATGTTTGTCTAGACGCTCTGAACGCTCGGCCCTCAGGCGAGCCCGAGTTTTCTTCGCAGGCTCGCGTCCACGGGCCCCGACGGCAGGAAGCGGCGCAACTTCGTCAGCAGCGACGCTTGCCCGGGGGGCGTGTAGCGCATGCGCCACGGGCCGAGCGCCGCGTCGACGATGGTGCTCGCCACGCTGTGCGGTGCGGGCGCGCTGCTGACGCTGTGGGACACGGAGGCCGTCACCAGGTCGCGTTCGCGGTCGTACCCGGCGATCCGTGCCTTGACTCGAGGCGCATTGGCATCGAGGTTGGTCCGGGTGAAAGCCGGCTCCACCAGGGCCGCGCGAATGCCGAACTGGCGCACCTCGTGATCGAGCGATTCAGACAACCCTTCCACCGCATGCTTGGTGGCCGCATAGATCCCCATGTATGGCGCCGGCAGCACACCGAGTACCGAGCTGACGTTGACGATTCGCCCACGACGATGCGCACGCATGTGAGGGAGTACGGCGCGCGTCATGCGAAGCATGCCGAAGACGTTGGTGTTGAAGAGCGCCGCGGCCTCTGCCGTCGAGGTTTCCTCGACCGCGCCGATCATCATCATCCCCGCGTTGTTGACCAGGACGTCGATGCGCATGGCACGGTCGATGACGGATTCGACGCCGAGTTGAACCGAGCGTTCTTCCCGAACGTCGATCTCGACGAACTCGACACCGGCCTGCGCGGGCGCATGGCGCAGGTCGCGCACGGTGCCGAACACGCGGCAGCCCCGCGCGACGAACATCTCCGCGGCTACGCGCCCGATGCCCGAGGACACGCCGGTGATGACGACAACTGATGAAACTGACATGGTGGTTCTTTCGATCTTGAATGAATGGTGAAGACGCGCCATCAATGGGTTGCCGGGCTGCTGCCGGGCCGGATCCTGAACCAGATGGCATACATGGCCGGCAGGAACACCAGCGTCAGGATCGTCCCGGCGAACGTACCGCCGATCAATGTGTAGGCCAGCGCGCCCCAGAAAACCGAGTGCGTCAGCGGGATGAACGCGAGGATGGCCGCGAGCGCCGTCAGGACCACGGGGCGGGCACGTTGCACGGTGGCCTCCACGACGGCACGGAACGGGTCGAGCCCTTGTTCCTGGTTGTGGTGGATCTGCCCGAGGAGGATCAGCGTGTTGCGCATCAAGATGCCCGACAGCGCGATCAGTCCGACCAGCGCATTGATGCCGAAGGGCTGCTGGAACAGCAGCAATGTCGGCACGACACCGATCAGCCCCAGCGGGCTCGTCAGGAACACCATGACCATCGCGGAGATCGAGCGCACCTGGAAGATGATGATGAGCAGGGTGGCCGCCAGCATGATCGGGAACAGCGGCAGCATCGCCTTGGTCGCCTTCTCCGATTCCTCGATGGAGCCGGCCTGGATGATGCGGTAGCCGGCAGGCAACTTCTGGATGAGGGGCTGCAGCTGCGCGGTGATCGCGGTCGACACGTCGGGCGGTTGCAGTCCATCGGCGATGTCGCCCTGCACCGTGATCGTGGGCATGCGGTCGCGCCGGCGCATGACCGGTTCCTCCATGCGCACCGCGACTTCGCCGATCTGCGACAGCGGAATGCGCTGCCCGCCAGCTCCGGCGAGGGTGAAGTCAACGACCTTCGCGGGATCGAGCCGGGTGGCGCCGGCGGAACGGGCCACCACCTGCACCGTGCGGATGTCCTCACGCACGGCGGTCACGGGCACGCCGCTCAGCAGGAACTGCAGTTGTTGCGCGACCGCGCTGGAGTTCAGCCCGACGGCCTGGAGGCGGTCCTGGTCGAGGGTGAAGTGCAGCGTCGGCGTACGGGTGCCCCAGTCGGTATTGACGGTGCGCATCATCGGGCTGGCATCCATGACCTGGCGCACTTCGTGCGCGATCTTGCGCAACTCGTTCGCATCGGGTCCGGTGACACGGTAGGCGACGGGAAACGGCGAGTACGGGCCGAACACGAGCTGGGTCACGCGCACCCGGGCCTCGGACGCGAGGCCGTCGGCAATGGCATGACGCAACCGGTACTTCAAGGATTCGCGTTCCTCCTGGCTCGCCGTGCGCACCACGATCTTGGCGAAAGACGGATCGGGCAGTTCGGGCCCCATCGCAAAATAGAAGCGGGGCGCGCCCTGTCCTATGTATGAGGTAACGATCTGCGCCTCCGGCTGCTTGGAAAGCCAAGCTTCGACCTCGGCCGTGGCGTCGCTGGTCTGGGTGATCGAAGTGCCATAGGGCATCTGCACTTCGACGAGAACTTCGGGGCGGTCGGAAATCGGGAAGAACTGCTTCTTGACGACGGCCATGCCGAGAATCGAGACGATGAAGAGACCCACCACGGCGCCCGCCACCAGCCACTTGCGAGAAATGACGCGCGCCAGCACACGACGCAATCGGTTGTAGCGGGGGGTGTCGTAAATCGCTGCGTGGCCGCCTTCGATCTTCTTGAAGTTCGGCAATAGCTTGACGCCCAGGTAGGGTGTAAACACCACGGCAACCACCCAGGAGGCAATGAGCGCGATACCGACGATCCAGAACATGTTGCTGGTGTACTCACCCGCGGTCGACGGCGCAAAGCCGTTGGGCATGAAGCCGACGGCTGTGACCAGCGTGCCCGAGAGCATCGGCGCCGCCGTGTGGCTCCAGGCGTAGGCAGAAGCGGCCACATGGCTGTAGCCCTCCTCGATCTTCACGACCATCATCTCGATGGCGATGATGGCGTCGTCCACCAGCAAGCCGAGCGCGAGGATGAGCGAGCCGAGCGTGATACGGTCGAAGTTCTTCCCGGTTGCGGCCATCACCACGAAGACAATAGCCAGTGTCAGCGGCACTGCCGCGGCCACCACGAGGCCGGCACGCCAGCCCATGCTGAGAAAGCTCACCAGCATCACCACCAGCAAGGCCGCGAAGAACTTGACCATAAACTCGTCGACCGATGCGCTGATGTTCACCGACTGGTCCGTGACCTTGGTCAGGCTCAGACCCAGGGGCAACTCCGCGTTGATGGCACGGGCCTCCACGTCCAGCGCCTTGCCCAGATCGAGGCCATTCCAGCCTTCCCGCATGACCACCCCGATCAGAAGCGCGGGCTCGCCGCCGCTGCGGATCATGAACGTGGCCGGGTCTTCGTAGCCACGCTTGACCGTGGCCACGTCCGACAGCTTCAAGGTCCGGTTTTGCGCGATCACTGGCGTATCGCGGATCTTCTGCAGCGTGTCGAATGCGCCGTCCAGTCGAATGAAGACCTGCGGGCCTCTGGTTTCCACCGACCCGGCCGGGCTCAGCGCATTCTGGCTGTTGAGCGCGGCGAACACGTCCTGCGGGCCGATGCCCAGCGTCGCGAGCCGGTCGTGCGCGAGCTCGACATAGATTCGTTCCGACTGCTCACCGGCAATGTTGACCTTCTTCACGCCCGGCACATGCAGCAAGCGTTGGCGCAGCGTTTCTGCATCGCGCACCAGCACACGCTGTGGTTCTCCCTTGGCCTTGAGCGCGAAGAGGGCGAACGTGACGTCCGCGTACTCGTCGTTGATCATTGGCCCGATCACACCGGCCGGCAGGTTGCTCGCTTCGTCGCCGACCTTCTTGCGCGCCTGATAGAACTCTCCCTGCACCTGCGCTGGCGGGGTGCTGTCGAGCAATGTCAGGGTCGTGAAGGCCAGCCCGGGTCGTGTGTAGGTCTCCGCGCGGTCGTAGTAGCGCAACTCCTGCAGGCGCTTCTCGAGCTTTTCGGCGACTTGGTCCTGCATCTCCTGCGCCGTGGCGCCGGGCCAGGCCGTGATGATGGTCATCACCTTGACGGTGAAGGCGGGATCCTCCGCGCGGCCAAGCTTGAAGAAGGCGACAAGGCCCGCCAGCGAGACCAGGCAGATCAGGAACAAGGTGATGGAGCGTTCGCGTACAGCCAGCGCCGACAGGTTGAAGCGGCCTTCGCTCATGGACGGGCTCCACTCACGGTCGACGTCGCGATACGCACCTGCTCGCCTTCACGCAGCAGGTGCGCCCCGAGCGCGACAACCCGATCTCCCTCCTTGAGTTGACCGCTCACCCGCGCACGGTCGTCGTCCAGATGTTCGACCGCCACCGACTGCCAGCGCACCGTCGACGGATCGCCGCTGACGACCCACACGCCGGTTGCCTTGCCGGTGTCGAACAGGGCGCCGATGGGCACCTGCACGCTGCCGGCTTTGGCGGGCATGCCGTCCGCGATGTGGAGCGTGACCGTGGCGCCCAGGGGCGCGTTGGCGAGTTCGCCTTCGAGCACGTATCGCGCCTCGAAAGTGCGCGTGAGCCGGTCAGCCGCATCGGAGATCTGCCTGAGTTTCACCGCCACTGCAGTGCCTTCCTTGCCGAAGAGCGTGGCCTGCCCGCCCGAGCCAAGCGCAGGGCGCAGCGTTTCGGGCAACTGGATCACCGCCTCCCTGCGCCCCGCCTGCGCCAAGCGCACCACCGGTTGCCCGGCGTTGACCACTTGGCCGGGCTCGGCCAGTGTCTCCAGCACCGTGCCGTCCGAATCGGCGGCAAGTTCTGAATAGCGGTCGGAATTGCGCGCGACTTCCGACTGTGCTTCGGCCGCACCGAGCTGGGCCTGTGCAGCATCTGCCGCAGCCTTGATCTGGTCGTAGGCCGAGGCGGAAATGGCCCCAGTGCCGCGCAGGTCGCGATAGCGAAGTTCTTCGTCGCTCGCCTGCTTCGCACGCGCCCGGGCAACGGCCACGGCCTCCTGCTGTGCGCGCGCCGCCAACCTCAGGTCGACCGGGTCGATGCGCATGAGCAGTTGCCCGCGCTTGACGGTCTGACCCGCGTCCACGAAGCGCTCAAGCACCTTTCCCGAGACACGGAAGCCCAGGTCGCTTTGGACCCGCGCAGCTACGGTCCCTGTGAAGGAGCGCGAGGCGGAGTCGGCTGCCTGGACGGTGGCAGCGCGCACCAGCGGTGTCTGGGTGCGGGGATCTGGCGGCGCCTTGTCGTCGCAAGCGACCAACGCGAATGGCAAGACACAGAGGAGTGCGGATGTAGCGAAGCGGCGCGAAAGCATGCGGGTCCCATTGACGAAACGATCAGGACCCAAATTTTGATACCAGTGACCAACCTAGTCAATGGTCACAAGGAATATTTGGTTGTCATGGGGACAAGCTGCGCAGGACCAGGCTCGACAGCTGCGCCGGCGCCTGGTTGGTGTGATCAAAGCTGTGCCGCAGGATCAGGGGGTTGATGTAGGGGTGAACGACCAGATAGATCGCCGCAGCCGTCTCGTCGATCGGCGTCTTGCGCTCGAAGTCGCCGGAGTCGCGGCCTTGCTTGAGCACTTCAATGAGCAACTGCCGAATGCTCGCTTCGTGTGCGATGGCCGACTGCCAGCGCTCGCTGGCCGCCGAGATGGCGATCTCGTAGAGCTTGCGGTCCTGGAAGAAAAGACGAAGGCCCGATTCGACGATGGCCTTGAACATGCGGCGCAGTTTCTCGGGTGGGCGGTTGGTACTGTCGATCGCGGCGCGGATGTCCGCTTCAATCTCGTGCAGGCAGTTCGAGCAGATCATTTCTCCGATCGCCTGTTTGGACTCGAAAAACTTGTAGATGTACGCCTTGGAGAAGCCGATGGCCTTGGCAAGGTCGGAAACCGTGGTCTTCTCGTAGCCGTATCGGCTGAAGTGCTCGGTGGCCGCGAGGACGATCTGCTCGCGCACATCATGATCTGCCGGCCCCCTTGTGGCGGGGGGAGAAGAAGTTGCATTGCTCATGGCGACAGCTTAACGCTCCCGGAAAAAAGCCACAACGAGTGACCAAACTGAATTATAGTCACCTCCATTCGTTTGATGGTTTCGTGCCATTCGTTCCGGAAATTGCCAATGTCCCAACGTACCCTTGTCATTCCCTTGCTTCTCAGCCTTCTCGCCGGTTGCGCTGTCGGTCCAGACTATGTCCGGCCCGCCACCCCTCTGCCGGACCAGTTCATCGGCAAAGCAGCCCTCGACCGGCGCACCGCTGCCGTGAATGCCGAGTTAGTCGCGTGGTGGTCTGCGTTTGGCGATGCGCAACTGGCCCGCTACGTCGAACTCGCGCTGACGCAGAACCTCGATCTCGCGCAAGCATCTGCCCGCGTGGCGCAGGCCCGTGCTGGACTCGGTGCGGCGAACGCAGCGCTGCTGCCCACGGGCAACCTCAGCGGACAAGCTGCCCGAGCCTACCAGTCGGTCGAGACGCAGTTGGGCCAGGTTCTGAACTCGCAGCCAGGGTTCGATCGCTACGGCAACGCCTATGAAGCCAACGTTGGCGCAAGTTGGGAACTGGACATCTTCGGCGGCCTGCGTCGGGGCCGTGAGGCGGCGCTGGCCGACTACCAGGCATCGGAGGCCGGCGCAGCCGCCACCCGGCTGGCCGTGGCTGCGCAGACGGCAGACATCTACATCACGCTACGCGGACTGCAGGCCCGCCTCGACGTGGCGCGYCGGCAAGTCGAAACGCAGCAGGAACTGCTCTCGAAGGTCGAGTTGCTCTATGGCAAAGGGCTGGCTGCCGAACTTCAGTTGAGGCAGGCCGAAGGTGCGCTGGCACAGGTCCGTGCGGTGCTTCCAGTGCTGGAGGCGGGCGAGGCTGCGGCCATGAACGCTCTCGACGTGATGCTGGGTGCGACGCCGGGCGCTCACCGTGCCGAACTGGCAGGACCGGTTGCCATTCCCGTCGCACCGCGCATCAGCGCCGCCGGATCACCCGGCGAGCTGCTGCGCCGGCGGCCCGACCTGATCGCCGCCGAGAAGCGCCTTGAAGCATCCAACGCTCGGATCGGGGTGGCCATGGCCGAGTACTACCCGAAACTGTCCTTGGGGGCGGGGATCGGCAGCGCCACATCCGTGGCCAGCGGCAACCTGTTCACCAGCGGCGCCAGCCAGGCCGCGGCCCTGCTCGGCCTGCGCTGGCGCCTGTTCGATTTCGGGCGCATCGATGCGCAGATCGAACTCGCAAAAGGGCAGGAGGCGGAGTTGCTCGCGGCCTATCGTCTCACCGCACTGCGCGCGACCGAAGACGTGGAGAACGCCTTCTCCGCCCTGGTCAAGCGTGAAGATCAAGCTGCCTTGCTAGCGCAGGGCGAGGCGGCGCTCGGTCGTGCACGAGGCGCCTCGTTTGCGGCCTATCAGCGATGTGTCGTCAGCCTGATCGAAGTGTTGAAAGCGGACGAGAGCCTCCTGCGTGTGGCCGATGCGAGAGCGCTGTCGCAAACGGAGGCGGAG
>NZ_JBFUCJ010000135.1:0-17007 GCF_056405295.1 Variovorax sp. P1_H2
CAACGCGACTGGGAGTCTTCCCACAAGATCGACCTCAGCGATGCCGGGCTGCTGCACGACCTGCAGAAGCGCCAGCTCGATCCGAGCAAGCTGGTGCTCAACGGCGACGCCGAAGCGGCGGCCGACAAGCCGAAGAAGCACAAGGGAAAGAAGCACTGAATGGCGGCGACGTCTGCAAGCTTCGCCCGGACACTGGTCGCCGCGGCGGCATGGCCGCTGCTGGCACATGCGGCACTCGCCGCCGACGGTGCCGAGTTCGCGATCCGCTGGGACCCATCGGAAGGCGGTCCGCGAAGCATGGAGGAGGTTGTGGCCTTGCTCGATCTCCCGCACGGCAAGCGGAAGGCCTTCACGGTGCGCTACTTCTCTGTCGTGCAGCCGACCGACCTGCCGCCGGGCACCCGCGCCATCGCCCGGGAACGCAGCTCCGGACAGCGGACCGAAGCCATGTACAAGCTCCGGAGCGCCGTACCGTTCCCGGCCAGCGGCCCGCTCTCGCTGTCCGTTCGAGCCGTACACGAAGCACAAGACCGAGATCGACATCGGCTTCACGGCCGAAGGCCTGCCGCAGAAGAGCTATTCGTGCAGTTGCGATGCCGGCGGCTCGCTCGCGAACGTGCTGCCGGCCCGGTTCGCGGCAAAGCCTTTCGGCTGCAGCAGCCAGGTCCTGCGCATCGAGGCAGACCACATCAAGATCGAACGCTGGAGTCTGCCGCGCGGCGAGCTGTCCTTCGAGGTTTCCTGGAACGGCGACGACACCGACGCCGATCTGCGAAAGGTCACCCGCCGGGTGGTCACGCCGCTGATGGCCCGCGACATCAAGCCGCTGCGCAAAAGCAAGACCGAGCTTGGCAGCAGCTGCTGATGCCGAGGTTCAGCTTGAACCATCCACGGATTCTCATCATCGCCTGGCTGCTGAGCGCACTCTCGATGCCTGCTCCCGCACAGCACAAGCAAGTCGCCAACCCCGTGGCCATGGCCGAACCGATGTCAGGCAAGGCGACGCTCGCCCGCGCCACGAAGATCACCGGCACTGTCGAGGCAGTCGATCTGATGCAGCGTCGGGTGGTGCTCAAGGGCCGCAAGGGCAAGCTGATCCCCCTGACGGCCGGTCCCGATGTACGCAACCTCGCGCAAGTCAAGGTCGGCGACCGCGTCACGGTGCGCTATCTGGACGCGCTGTCGCTCGCACTCTGGAAGGACGGCACGGAACTTCGCAGCAGCGTCCGGACCGAGGACGCCGCGCGAGCCGCGGCAGGCGATTGGCCGGCAGGGACGGTCGCGCAGCAGGTCGAAGTCACAGCCGACGTGATCGCCGTCAACACCCGGGCAAAGACGGTCACGCTGCGCGGACCGAATCAAGTCGTCGATCTGAAGGTACGCGACCCCGGCCAAATGAGGCTGATCAGGGTGGGCGACCAGCTCCATGCCGTGTACGCCGAGGCGCTGGCTCTCTCCGTGGATCCCGCGGCATTGGCCAAGAGATAGGTCATTGACGACGGACGACTTGACGCGGCGCCCGAATGCAAAACGGCGGACGTTCACGGGCCGCCGTTGAGTTCCTGACCAGCTTCGTGCCGGAGTCGATCAGGGTTGCAGCTCGATCTCGTCCGGCCGCCACGTCCTGTTGAACCACGGTTCCAGCGGACCGTAGAGGCGCAGCAGCGTGAACCAGCCCTTGCCAGGAATCGTCTGCACCCAGTTGTTCTCCATTCCTGCCGGGGCCTTGGGTCCGAAGTAGACATCCACCGAGCCGTCCGCATTGGTCTTGACGCCCTTGCTCTGGCTGCTGACGCTCGGGGCCTTTTGGTCGGTTTGCACCATCGAGCGGGTCTGGTTGTCGTAGACGATGACCGACCAGAAATCCTTGACCGGGACGTTGGGAGGCAGGCGCAGCTTGTAGTTCTTGCCGCCATCCAACGGGTTGCCCTTCGCATCCTGGACCGACCAGGGGTACTGCGACCCACGGCCCACCATCTTTTCCTCCATCGCCGGCGTCACGGCGATGGCAAAGTAGTAGAAGAAGACGGCACCGTCCAGGTTGCTGACACCGGGCGCCGACTCGAACTTGTAGCCGCCCAGGAACGGCAGGCGCCACGCACTGTCCGGATAGAAATACGCATCCTTCGGGCGAATCTTGAAGGCGATCGTGCGTGCCGTCACCGCGCCGATGTTGGCGGCGTCGGTGAGGATCTTCTTCATCCGCTCATCGGGCGCAAAGGGCTTGCCCTTGACGATGCCGATCGAGGCGAACAGGCCCAGGGTGGTCGGGTCGGAACCCTCCGCCGGCTCTTCCTGGATGACCTGGTTCAACAAGCTCCAGAACGAATAGTCACCCGGTGCGACGAAGTTCGCTGGAAGCCCCGAGGCATTGACGAACTTCATCTGCGGCGGGTTGGCGGCTTCGGCCAAGGGATAGAGGCGCAGGTTCTTCTTGGCCGATTCGACCGCGGGTTGGGTTGAGCCGTCTACGAGAAAAGAGCGAAAGACGAAGTAACTGCCGAAGGTGCTCGGCCGCAAGACGTGATACCCGGCTGGTATGTCGCCCTTGAATCCAGGCGGCAACAGGAGGTACTTGCCGCCCTCGCCCTTGTCGGCCCCGGTGATGCCGATGTCGCCCACCCACTTGTACCAGAAGTCGTCGACCGTCCCGAGCACCTTGGGCGGAATCTCGGCCACCACCGGACCCTTGCTCGTGTCGACCCACATGAAGTTGTAGATCGTGTTGTCGTTGCCGGTCAGGGCGACGGTCTTCGAATCGAGCAGATTTTCCCAGATGACGTTGGTCTGGTTGTCGGGTCCGAACTTGCGCAGCGATTCGCGCATGCCGGCCTGATTGACGATCGGGATCGCGAGCAGATAGGCCTGAAGGGCGCGCGAACGGTCCAGGTTGTCGTAGATCTTGTCGACGGTTTCGGCCGACGGGTAGCCGTAGTCGAGGTTCAGCGTCCCGATCGAGGATTCGATCTTGTTCGGCACGGAGACGCCCGGCGCGATAGGTGTCGTCATCTTGTAGGGCTGCGCGAAAGCCGTTGTGGCGAAGGCGGCGGCGATCACCACGCCAAGAAGTACCTTTTTCATGACTTTCTGTTGTCCTTTGTAGATTGATGAGCGAGCCATGCCGGACTGCCCTATGGTGCAGGCACGACTTCGTAGTAGACGCCGCTGGACCCGAAATAGGGCTTGTACCAATTCGGGCCGGCCTGGTAGTAGTGGGTGCCGTTCACGACCATATCCCTCGCCCCACCGGGCATCTGCGCCACCTGGGTGCCGATCGGCAAGTTGGGGTGGACCCCATAGGCGGGCTGCGGGACGACGATGGCCGCTGGCTGTTGGACCACGACCGTGGCGGGGCGCGCCGCTGTCGCGATCGCGGCGCCCACCGCCATGCCGGCGACCGCACCGGCGGCAGCACCGCAGCCGTAGCAGCCGGGGGGACGGTAGTAGGGGTGATAGTAGGGACGGTGCACGCCACCGACCGCAACCGCTCCGCCGCGCCAGCCGCCCGCAGCGGCGACCCATGCATTCGCGGCAGACAAGGGAGCGAGCGTGCCGGCCACGATCGCGACGCTGATGACGAGTGTCTTGATTTGCTTCATCACATTGCCCTTTGCGTGCTCACTTGACCTGGTCGATCTGCTTGAACTCGAGCTTCACCGCACCCTTGGGGATTGACGCGTTGAAGGTCTGCGACGCAACGGGTGCGCCGAGCTTCCAATCGGAGAACTCCACGGTGAACGTCGGTTGACGATCGCCGCTGCGGTAGGATATGACCATCAGGCGCGGCAGCTTGTCGATGGCACCGATCCAGATTTCCCAGTCCAGTCCCTCGGCACTGAACGCCAGGTGATCCGTCTTGACGCCTCCGACGGTCGATTGACCGACCCAGAACGCGCTGGAAAGATCCTTCGTCAAGAACGCATAGGGGTCCGGAACGAGAAGATCCAGAAACGGTGTCGTGGCGTCGGAACCCGGCAGCTCGCTCTTCATGAGTGATTCGATGGCGCCGCCCGCTGCCTCGCGTTGCGCATAGAACTTACGGTCCACGCCGATTGCGGTCACCGTCTTGCCGTCGTAGACGATGTCGCTCGGGAACAGGTCTCCACGTGCCGCCACGAACAGCTTGTCGGGCCGCTGCATCACCACGCGCGAAGAGGCGAACAGGCTGACGTACTGCCCGGTCGGAGAGGGCGTCGGGACGATGCCGCGTATCTTGAATCCAAGGGTTTTCGCCCCGGCCAGCGTGTCACTCATGGCCTTGAGCAGACCGAGGGCGCGCTCGTCCTTGAACGCCTTCGCGGGTGCTGCGACCGGCGCCGATGTCTCCTGGGCCAGTGCAATGCGATGGGATGCCAGCAGTGTCGAGGCCGCCAGCAAGGCATAGCCAAGCCGATAGCTGGTCCTTTTCAGGTTGAGGTTCATTCAAATTTCTCCAGAACGGGTGGGGACCCAGGGAGCCTTCTTGAGAGGCCCATTGAAGTCCGCTTTGCAGACCCTCGACCGAGTCCATCGCGCCGCTCCTGCCGCGAGGACGACGCGAGTGATGGGTAAAGGCATTGGTCCTCATCGACGACCGCTGCATAGGCAGGGTGTTGATGCTCATCGGTCCCCAAGTACTTTGAACGCGCCCGAGCTCGCCGTCTACTGCCCTTTGGGGAAGGTGCGCTCGGGCGCCTTCTCCAATATCCTCAGTTTGATCGCATCGTCCGATTTCGCTCGAACGCCGTTCCTTCGACGCATGTGTGGCTTGCGACTTGGTCACCGCGGCAGATGTCCTGGCCCTGGAAGCTGACGAGGTGACCGCCGTGCGGCTTTCTGTCGATGTTCCAGGGGGCTACGCAAGATCGGGTTCTTGCGCTCAGCCAACAAGCCTTCCTTCCGGAGGATGCCATGTCCAATTCAGCGCGCCTGCCTCAGGCCCGTCGAGGCGTAGCTTCCAACTGGAGATGCCGCGGGCGCCGGTATTCATCCGGAAAGACTGGGGTTGCGCGGACACGACATGCTACAGGTAGCCCCACGCAATTGACCAGAGGTCGAACTCATTTGGAGCAGCGAGACAACGATGGCAAAGACACATAGGTTTCCCGTGCGCACGTTCACCGACCAAGGCGCGCAGGCGCTTTGGGCCCTTGGCCTCGCGCTGCTACCTTGGGCGGCCGCCCGCGCCGACGAAGGCGGGGTGCCGTTCTGGTTTTCCGGCCAGTACGCGAGCCTGGCAGCAATGCCGGCTACGCCCGGCTGGTCTTTGCCGGTACAAGGCTACTACTACAGCGGCGATGCGTCCCGTGGCAGGTCGACGCCTCGTGGTGACAGTGTCACGCTCGATGTCAGATCGTGCACATCGTTGATTCTCGCTCAGCCGACGCACGCACCCGACTCGAAGCTGTTCGGCGGCCAGTTGGCAGTCGGCGTCGGATTCGGCTACGGGAAGAACACGACGCAAGCCGGCGTGTCAGTGTCGCCGCGCGGCACGGAACGCGAACGAAGTGATTCCGTGACAGGGTTCACCGATCCCCTTCGGGCAGTAGACGGCGAAGGTATGCGCCAGCGAGCTTGCTGCTACGCTCGGTCAAAGCGAAAAGCGTCAAGGACGAGGGCTTCAGATGAGCAGGACAGGAGCTTCGGAGGCGGGTGCACTCGTTTGCCAAAGGATCTGGCATGGGACGTCCTCGCGCTTGACGGCATGTCGGCCATCGCACGGGCGATACGCAGTGCGGCCTCGGCAGGCGTTCGCGAGACGTTTGGGCCACGCATCGGGCTCGCCGCTGCAGGAGGTCCGCTGCGTCGTCACTGGTTCACTGCAAGGCAAGCGCGGTCCTTGCCTCCTCGGGTCCACGCTCAGTGAGTTGACCGGCTCGCTCGAGGCGGTTTTTTTGATGATTCGGGCGCCCCGCAGAGACCGAGTGGGGCTTCCGTCGCATTTGGCGCCTCTATCTTCAGGATGAGCGTTCGAACGGCAACTGCGACAAAAGGAACTCGCTGCCAAGCGCGCAGCGACCCCACCTTTCTCGAAGGCCCTGATACCTGGTGCCGAGCTGACCGCCGTGATCGACACCACGCCTCATGCTCGCGCCGAGGTGGTGAAAAGGATGTGGGCGTACGTCAAGGCGAACAACCTTCGAGATGCGAGGAATCAGCGAATCGTCGATGCGGACGCGAAATGCAACCTCGTGCTTGGCGAGGACCAGGTCACGTTCGAGACGATGGGATGGTCGGCAAGCATCGGAGAGGATGGCCGACGACGCATTCGACACCTCGAGGGCCCGTCAAGACGGTCTCACGGGGGGATCGCTTCCCGTGCGAGGGGTGCAGTCGCGATGTCGTTGAGTGTGAAGACTCGATCGATGACAGGTAGCATGAGGGCGAAGCTTTCGCCTCGCCTGCCTCCAATACCGGCACAGGACAATGATGCGCTCATGGCGCGGCTCGAGGTCGTCCGGGCGACGAAGATTCTGACTCGGCGCCTTGCCACCAGTGAGATCGCCGGTCAGGCCAGAGTTGTGGAGAATCTGGAGGTGCTAACCCTCCTTCATGAGTCCATTCAGCAAACGCGGTGCTCTGGCCTGCCGATACACCGTCGTGCGTCGCAGCTCGCCGACGACATGTATGGCTTGAAACTCATGCTCGGGGCTCCTGTCGATTTCCTCGCTCATCAGAATGAAGTCCGACGCAAACCGAAGCCTGGGTTCTCCGATGCGGCTGCATGGAGATGCTCGAACGCGTGAGCGGCGTCCTTCAGTGATGAACCCTTCGACGCTCGCCGGAGGGCGCACTCCATGGGCTTCGTCTCTCACGGTCGGAGAAGGCAGCCCTTTGGCTACTGCCCGAAAGGGAAGGTGCGTGTGGATGCCCTTGTCGGTATTCTCTGCGTAGCACAACGGCAGGTATCGATGGTGATCGCCAGCCTCTGGTTCACAGGAGCAACTTTTGAAATACAGGTACTTGCTGGCGGCGACGTCAGCTGTGGGAATGATGGCCCTACTTCCGCCGGATGCCTCGGCGGGCGCGTGCGTCAAGGGCGTTTATCGTGCGGGCTGTGCCGGCCCGAACGGCGCGGTCGCGGTCAAGAAACCGCCGCCACCGAAGGTCGCCTGCGTCAATGGCGTCTACCGTGCAGGCTGCGCCGGTCCCAACGGCGCCGCAGTCGTCCGTAAGTAGCATTTGAACCGGGCGATACGGGCTTCAAGCGGAGCCTTGGCTCGCCTGCCTGGATTTCCTCTTTTCGACGAAGTGCCGTCACAACCGGACCCTCTTGACGCAGACTGGTTGAAGAGGAGGACGATGCTCAGACATCGAGCACATGGCGCAGGACATGGAACGGTACTCGCCAACCCCGCCATCGCCAGTGCCGAGGATGGCCGTGCGCTGGTTGATGCGCACGATCACTCTGGTGATGTTGCGACCGATGGCCTTCGAGGGGACGACGCGTCCGATTGGAGTCGCCGAGGGTGTCGCACATGGCGCCGCCGGAGCATTCCTTACCGCAGCCGAGGCTCTCGCCCCAACGTGGGCCAAGCACTTCGCGAGCACCGACGCTGGCTGGCTCTTACCCTTCATGCAAAGGATGGCTGCGGGCGAGCGCGATCCGGGGCGACAGGAGTCATGCGCTTCGGCGAGAGGTTACATTTCTGGCAGGCTCCGAGAGCAATCCGCGCCGAAAAGAGAACGGAATGCTGCGCTGTCTGGTCACCTGTCGCCAACTTCAAGTGAAAAACCAATGAACAAATTCCAAACCATCTTCAAGAGAATCTGCGCCATGGCGCTGATTGCACTGGCCGCCGGCTGCGCAACCGGCCACCCGGACCGTGACAAGATCGCAATCGCTGCGGGCTTCAAGATCGTTACACCGACCACTCCTGGACAGATGGCTCTTTACGCCAAACTACCCAAAGACACCGTCACGCCCGTCAAGTACAAGGGAGTCATCTACTACGTGATGCGCGATTCCTCAAATGGAATGGCACTCGTCGGCAACTCGGCCCAGTACTCGGTCTACCAGGAAATGCGATATCACCAACGCATGAACAACGAGGATCTGCGAGAGGCTCAGCTCGACGAGCTGAACAATGCGGATTGGGGCGCGTGGGGCGGTGGTGGCGTGGCTTTTGTCGGCGGTTTCGGCCCCTGAGCGAGCGATCGGCGTCGAGAGCGATTCAAATGATGGGGTAGTCGTACTTATCTTGCAAAGCGGTGCGCTTTTGGACGAAAAGTCATCATCCGAGCAACCGCGCTCGCTTGGACAGCCCCCGCCCGGAAATACCCCGCCACCGTGTCCGTGCTGCGATGCCCCGTCATCGCCATCGTCTCCTGCAGCGGCATGTTTTGTCTTCCGGCCTCAGTCACGAAGCCCGAGCGCAGCGAATGCGTCGAGAAATCTTCTCCCACCCCGGCCAGCGCACACCGCGCTGAAGAAATCATCGCCGTCTATCGGGACAGGAACGGCTCGGAGCCCGAGACGTTCGACCAGGCGAGCAACCGCTGAATCGCCCGGCAGAATGCAGCCACAAGCCGACCTTGCAGCCCGCTACCCGTTTGCGAGCTTTTTGGCGGGATGTATCGTTTCACCCCGCGCGAGCATCCCGACGAATTTTTCGATGCGCTGGAGACGTGTCTTCGGCGTCTTTGCGTCCTGTATCCTGTAGAGGATTGCAAAGCGATTGGCGCCATCGAGTTCCTCGAAAAAGCGCTTGGCCACAAGAGATGCGTCAAGCGCCACCTGCAAATCCGCGGGGACGATTGCGGTGCTCTGGGGTGCATAGGCTGCATCCCAGCGGCCATCCGCCTGGGCCGCCTGCACCTGTGCTAGACCAGATGCAAGCATCCGACCGTCTTCGATGAGTTTCAACGCTGACGTGCGATTGATTTCCGACCATTTGCTTCTTGGCGAGCGCGGCGTGAATCGAACCAGCCACCATTGGTTGTCGTACTTGTCGAGCTGCCCATCAATCCAGCCATGACAAAGAGCGACTTCGATGGCTTCCTTGCGGGAGACACCTCGTGCCGCGGCACTCTTTTTGGCCAGCTTGAGCCAAAGCCCCTTTGACGTGGCTGCTTCTTGGGTCAACCACGTTCCCCAGTCCTCAGGGGATGCGAACGCGATAATCGGCAGGCCATCCCTCATTTCTTTCACCGCTGCCAAGACCATCCGCTCAGTTTACCCGGCGCATCCTGAGCTCTCATCGTCGCAGAGTGACGTTTACAGTTTTGGAGCGACCTATCCTCGGGCCAACTGCTTCGGAACCACGTCCATTCCTGATCGGCTTCTATCGTGGTCTGCATTGCCGCCTGTATTTCCGGTACCGGCCGACGCCGGTCACGCTTCTGTGCGATCCGGATTGCCTTACGCACCATTCTTTCGGCGTGCCGCATCTCGAGTTCCTGCCTGATGGGGACAACGGTCAGCCCGAGTGGCCCTATCGCGCGAGCATGGCGCAGTTCGCTGCGGCGCGGATCAACCCCACCGGCGAGCTGTCCGCGCCGACGCAGCCAATGGAAGCCAATGCCGCCCTCAATGCCAAGGACGGGTTCGAACTGGACGATATCGACAGTGCCATCTTCGCGAGCCACGGCACTCAGCTCGTCGGACACTTTCTGGTCGATGCGGAAGGCATCGTCCGCTGGGTACAAATCGAGGCGGTCGATGGTCCGAACAGCCTCTCCATCTTCCCGAATGCGGCGCAGATCATCGCCGCCGCTGGCAGCCTTGGACGGTGACCGACAGCGGGCGCTGGTCCATCGCCAGGGCCGTGGCATCGCCGAGCTGCCCCATTGCTTGCGTCAACAAGTTTTCGGCTTGCGAGTACTACGATCTGCGCGATGAATTCCGCGGAAGTCATTCCCTTCGAAGCCATCGTCGAGCAGTCGGTCGCCGGCATCTACGTGATCCAGGACGACCGCTTCGTCTACGCCAACAGCACCTGGGCCGCCATCGCCGGCTACGCACCGGAAGAGCTGATCGGCATGCCGCTGTCTCGCATCGTGCCGCCGGACTTTCTGGACGAGGTGCGCCAGCGGGTGCAGGCCCGCCTGCAAGGCGATCCGCCCAGCATGCACTTCATCACCCGCGGGCTGCATCGCGACGGCCATGTGGTGCTGGTGGAGGTGCACGGTTCGCGGATTGACTTTCGAGGCCGCCCGGCGGTGATCGGCGTAGGGGTCGACGTCACCGAGCGCATGCACAACGAGGCCGAGTTGCGCCGCCTGCTGGCGCAGGTGCAGGCCTTCAGCAGCCGCACGGCCGCCAGGCTCGAGGCGCAGCGCAGCGCCTTCGCGCGCGAAGTGCAAGAGGTGCTGGGCGGCATGCTGAGCAGCATTCGCACCGACGCGGCGCGCGTGCTGCACGGCGCTCAGGGCGGCGAGTTGCAAGGACTGACCGAGCGGCTGCTGGCCCTGACGCGGCAGACGGTCGACGCCGTCGGCCAGATTGCCGCGGCCCTGGGCCCCACAACGGACACGACACCGCGGGGGCACGTCGCGCAGCCGCCGCACCGGCGCCTGAGCGCGCGCGAGCAGCAGGTGTTGCCGCTGCTGATCAAGGGCCTGTCGCACACCGAGATCGGCGCGCGCATGGGCATCAGCGGCAAGACCGTGAGTACGCATCGCAGCAACATCTTCCAGAAGCTGGGCGTGGGGAGTACGGCCGAATTGGTGCTCTACGCGGTGCGCAACGACCTGGTGCCCTGAGCCTCTAGCGCGCAGGCGCGCATTTGTCAATCAGCCGATTCCGAGGCGCAGTTGGGGATTGACCAGTAGGCCCGGCCCTTCGATTGTTTCCAGAATGCTCACGTGAGCCGGCAGCATTCCCGCGCGACAACAACAAGGAGACAACTGTGAGCCTCAATCCACTGCACGCGCCGCTGGCGCGTTGGCGGCGCCTGACCCTGGCCGGCGCGGTTTTCATCGCAGCCCTGCTGGGCCTGAGCCCGGCGCTGGCCGCCTATGACCAGCAGTTGACCCGCCAGCTCGACGCCGGGAAGATCTACGGCAAGGCGGATGCCAGCAACACCCAGGCCTTCCTCGGCGTGCCCTTTGCGCAGCCGCCGGTGGGTGCGCTGCGCTGGCGTGCGCCGCAGCCGCCGGTGCCCTGGAGCGGCTCGCGCGCGACCACCAGCTTTGCGTCCATGTGCGCGCAGGTCGGCAGCTTCTTCGGCGAGCCCGACCCGGCCACCTTCGACCAGCCGGTGGGCAGCGAAGACTGTCTCTACCTCAATGTCTGGCGGCCCAACTCCAGCGCCGACAAGCTGCCGGTGCTGTTCTGGATCCATGGCGGCAGCAACCTCAAGGGCTCGGCGCGCGAGCCGCTCTACAACGGCGCTTACCTGGCGGCCAAGGCCAACATGGTGGTGGTCACGGTGCAGTACCGGCTGGGCATGCTGGGGTGGCTCAAGCATTCGGCGCTGGCCAGCGGTGATGCCAGGGACGACTCGGGCAACTACGCCACGCTGGACCTGGTGCGCGGCCTGGACTGGATGCGCACCAACATCGGCGCCTTTGGCGGGGATGCCAACCTGGTGACGGTGGCCGGGCAGTCGGCCGGCTGCATCAACACCTGGGGCCTGCTGCAGTCGCCCTTGGCGGCCGGCAAGTTTCAGCGGGCCTTGTGCATGTCCGGGATCCCCAATGGCTACCCGTCGGCCGTGGGCGAGTTGGCCGCCGACGATCTGGTCAACAAGTTGCTGGTCGACAGCGGCCGTGCGTCCACGCCCGAGCAGGCCGCGGCCCAGCGCCTGAGCATGAGCCCTGCCGAGGTCGCGGCGCTGCTGCGCGGCGCCACGGCGGCGCAGATCATGAAGTTCACGCCGTACCCGGTAGTGCCCGGCCACTTCACCGACGGCACGGTGATCCGCGCGAGTGGCCTGGTGGGGCTGGTGGAGGGCAACTACAACAAGATGCCGCTGATGATCGGCTCCACGCACGACGAAGGTTCGTACTTCGCCTACTCCTTCGGCATGGGCAAGCCGAGCGCCCAGGAGTACTGGCAACTGGCCAACTACGCGGCGCCCGGCACCGTCACGGTCAACGACCTGATCAAGCCGGAGTTCCAGCCGATCTACACCCAGACGCATGAGGCCATCAGCTACGCGCTGGACAACRTGATCGACAACGTCGTGCGCCTGCTGCGCCTGCAGCAGGGCGGCATCTACCGCTACAACTTCAACTGGAACGACACGCCGCAGCCCTGGCAGGACACCTTCTCGGCCTTCCACGGCATCGACATCGGCTCGCTGTTCGGCAACTTCGTCACCAGCGAGCCCAACTTCATGCACTTCGCCTGGAACGCCGGCAACGCGGCCAGCCGCCAGGCACTGTCGGACCGCTTCATCAAGCATTTCTCGACCTTCGCGCGCACCGGTGCGCCCACGCAGCTGTTCGACGGCCAGACGCCCTGGCCCGACTGGACCAACTTCACCTGCTGCGTGAAGCGCATGATCTTCGACAACACCTCGTACATGTCATCGGCCGACTATTTCTTCTTCTGGCCGCGCTACGCGCTGTTGTCGTCGCAGCAGAAAGACTATGTGTGGAAGGCGATCGACTTCAATGCGCTGCCCGCGAACGTCGATCCGCTGCGCGACGGGCCGCACTGAAGAGAACGTAGACAAATACCCGCCGTCGGCCTAGACGGCCARGAGCCGACATTCGGGGGGCTCTCAATTTATGGAGGAACGCCGATGACATGGGTTCGAGACGTAAGCAGCCTGTACGATTTCATCGGCTATGTGGTCCTTCGGGCGCCAGACCACTTCCCGCGTGAGGACTACCTCAAGGACCCAGCGGTCGCTCRAAGCAACACTCCAATCATCATCTGTGAGCACCATAAGAATGAACGTCGCTAGCCTGACGACTCTTTTCGGATGCGCCTTGGATTCCGTCCCCTTCAGGAAGGGTTGCGGGAGCTGGGCATTGAGCCGCTGGAGGAGGTGTTATTGCCAAATCATGTGCGAACGATGCTTCCGCATGTCGCGAATTGGAGCTTCGGGCCCTGAACCGACATTGGGCTGCCGAGATTGAACGGCGCAACGCGGCCGTTCCCGACAAACTGTGCATCGCCGCATGACGCCCAACAGCCGTGTGGCCGTGATGCCTGCCGCATCTTCCTGATCGGGGCCGCCGATCGATGAGCGGCGTCCGCGAATTCCATCGTGCCGGCGTAATCGAAAACTCATGCAGCATCAGATTTCGAATCGGCGCCGCGCGGGCGAGACGCGGGAGTGTCACCTTGCCGGCCTTGCTACCCACAAATCTCACGCCGCCAAACGCTCAGCGCATGACCGAGTCAGACGCGTACAGAGCAACTAAAGGAGAAAGCTCACCATGAAACGCAACATCCACCTCCTCCTGATCGACCCTCAGAACGACTTCTGCGACCTACCGGCCAGCTGGCGTGCGACAGATGCATCCACAGGCGCGCAGCTGCAACCGGCGTTGCCGGTCGCCGGTGCCCACGCCGACATGCTGAGACTGGCCGGCCTCATCCGCGAAGGGGCGGGCGGCATCGACGGCATCACCGTGACACTGGACTCGCACCACCGGTTCGACATCGCACACCCCACGTTCTGGCAGGCGCGCGGTGGTGGCGCCGTGGCGCCGTTCACCCCGATTACGGCTGCCCAAGTACGAGGAGGCGATTACCAGCCCCGGGACCCCGAGGCCTTGCCCAGGGCGCTGGCGTACCTCGACGAACTCGAGCGAAGGGGCCGCTACACGCTGATGGTATGGCCCGTGCATTGCGAGATCGGCAGCTGGGGCCACAACGTGCACCCCGCCGTCAAGGCCGCTTACAACGCCTGGGAAGACAGAGAGCTGCGGGTGGTGCAAAAGGTCGCCAAGGGCAGCAATCCCTGGACCGAGCACTACAGCGCCATCCAGGCCGAGGTGCCGGACGCGGGCGATCTGGAAACCCAGTTCAATATGCCGCTGATTGAGGCGCTCGACCGGGCAGACCTGATCGTCGTGGCCGGCGAAGCCAGCAGCCACTGCGTCAAGGCCACCGCCGAGCACGTCGTTGCCAACCTGCCTTCGGGCAGGCCCGCCAAGGTGGTGCTGGTAACGGATTGCATGAGCCCGGTGACCGGCTTCGAGGCGCAACACCAGGCTTTCCTGGACGACATGGAAAGCCGCGGAGTGCAGCTTCATACCAGCGCTGAGATGCTTCCCATACTGATCGCAAATGCCTGACCAAAACAAACGGCGGGGGACCGCACCATGCAACACGGCGACACTTCAAGGCCTCTTGACGGACCCGAAGCTGAAATCGTCGAAGGCGATGACGCTGTCCGCCTTGGTCCAGACGCCGACCGCACCGGCACCCGCGATATGCGCGTCCTCAACATCAATGGCCGCCTTGCCGTCGAGGAGCACCACGATGCGCTTGCCGGCGAACTCCACGCGCAACGTATGCCACGTGCCGGCAGTCACCGGCGCGTCAACGTACTTGAGCGTCTTGCGGGCGCCGCCTTCCGTGTAATACAGGGATACGTTGTTCTCCAGCGCATTGGCGCGCGCCACGTAGTAGTTGTTGCCGTCCTTCCACCGCCAGACCACGCCGCCGGCCTGGTCCTCGCGGCCCCTGATCGGCTCGAACTTCACCTCGACGAAGCCATCGGAGAGGGTCGCGTCGGCGCGAACGCACCAGGGAAAGGTACCGGAACCCGACTGGAGCAGCACGTTGGGCAGGCTCGGCGCATCGGCGTCTGCCTCGACGGTCCATCGCGGGTTGCCGCGACCCGTGACGCCGCAGGTCCAGCCGGCCGGCAGGCGGCCGACCGCGTCCCTGTCGAAATGCAACGTCTCTGCGAAAGGCGAACCGGCCGCAAGCAAGGTCGTCGCGACTACGATACTTCGCTTCATGACGGCCTCACGCCTTGGTGGCGCCGCTGGCCGCAAGGCGCGCGCCGACCTTTTCCCACTGAATGTTCTGGAAAAAGGCGTCGATGTATTTGGCCGCCGCCGCGCCAAAGTCCATCTGGTAGAGATGCTCATACATGTCCATCACCAGGATCGGCGTAGTGGCCGCGGGCCCATGCGCATGGTCGGCCATCCAATAGTTTTCAAGCTGTCTCGTGTGCTGATTGAAGCCCAGGACCACCCAGCCCGAACCGCCTCCGAGGCCGGCTCCGATGCGGCGGAATTCCGTCTCCCAGGCGTCGAAGCTGCCGAAGGCCTGCGCGATCGCCTGGCGCTCTGCGGCGCCCGCGCTGCCATTGCCGCCGAGGTTGTCGAAATAGTCTTCGTGCAACACGACAGAGCCTGTGCGCAGCAGATGTTCGCGCTTGAGGTCGTTGTAGACGTAGGGAGGCAGGTCCTTGTCGGCCAGCGCTTCGCCCAGGCGCTTCCTCACCGCCGCCAAGGCCTTCACGGAGCCACCGTAGTTGTTTTCCCAGTGGGAGCGAATCAGGCGCTCTGACATGTTGCTCAGCTTGGCGGGATAGAAGGGCAAGGGCTTCAAGGTGTCACTGGCTTGAAAGGCTGGTGCGGTGCTCATGGTGATCTCCTTCGAAGGGGCGGGTTCAGCGACGGCGCCGCTCGACAGGGCGAAGGCTCCTGCGCCTGCCGCGGCCGTTGTGACGAAATCTCGGCGTGTGGGTTTCGATTCACGATTCATCTGGCTCTCCGTTCGAGCGGTGCGCTCGGAACCCGCGCTCGGTTGAATAGCGGTCACGTGCCTGTCTGGGCCTGGCGCGACTTGCACCAGGCGTACAGCGCGTCGTGTCTTCCAGCTGGGCGCATTGGACTTCGCGGCGGCACCGTGGTGCACGTCAACTCAGGGATTGCGGCGCTGGTGTGCGCCCTGGTCCTGCGCAGGCGGGATGGTTACGGCAGGGTGTCGACGGCGCCGCACAGCATGATGATGACGGCGATCGGAACCGGCATGCTGTGGATGGGCTGGTTCGGCTTCAACGCGGGTTCCGCTCTCGAGGCCACGGGCTCAGCGGGGCGTTGCGTTCCTGACGACGCCCTGGACACGTTCGGCGTGCACTGCATCGGCGGCATCCTGGGGTCGCTGGGCACTGGATTTTTCGTCAACCCGGCCTTTGGCGGCACCGGCGTCTATGACTACGTGGCCGGCAAGCACGGTGGGGACTTCGATGCCGGGGCGCAGATGATCGCGCAGTTGCAAGACATGGACATCACCCTGCTCTGGGGTCCGCGTTCGTGGCCTTCGTGATCATGACGATCCAAAAGTACACGATCGGAATCCGTGCCAGCGACGAAGATCAGGAACAAGGGCTCGACCTCGCTTATCACGGCGAAAAAGCCTACAACTTCTGATTCTTCGACCCGGGGCCGCGATCTCAGAGAGGGCTCCTACAAGGTCTTGAGCCCCAGCCAAGCCGCCGCGATCACCGCATTCACCGAAACGCTCAAGGCGCTCGGCACATAGAACAGCGCCGATACCGCCGGCGCGCCAATCAGGATTTCGACAATCCCCCCCAACCCGTACAACAGCACGGCGCACCACAGCCAGCGTCGCATGTAATTGAGAAGCCAGTGAGCTTGAGATTGATTGTGCCGCCAGGCCGCTGAGCGCTCGATGAGGCTGCCTTGCGTGACGTCCAGGAAGAGCCACTCGAAAAAGAAGTAGCGGTACAGGAGAGTGCGGAAAGTCAGCTCATGCATGATCCATTTCCTTCTGATGGCGGCGTGAGGTCGCTCTTGGCCCGCATTTTGCCCCTGCGGACCGGCGGCAAAATCTTGGTCTGTTTGCGCTCCAAGTCTTCCGAGGGAGAGTTGCTTGGGGCATTGGCATGGTGTTTGAATCTCAGGGGTTCGCCAGTTTGTAGCTCAAACCCGACGGTGGTACCCACTCAGGGTGGCCTATTCCTCGTCGTCCATGTCATCGACGAGGTCTTCGAGCTGCGCGGTTCAAAATCACCATGCCAGCGTTCGAAGTACAAAGATATGCCCGCTGAGCTAATTCATCGCGCCGTCAGTTGATCGACCATCGACTTTATAGCGGTGAGCTGCACACCGCCACGTACCTGAAAGTTCAGACCGCTGTAGCCC
>NZ_JBFUCJ010000136.1:0-16622 GCF_056405295.1 Variovorax sp. P1_H2
GATGTCGGGGTTGGCCTTCTCGAAGAAGGGCGCCAGCTTCTGCATCTCGATCATGTGGCCGTTGTTCACGGTCGCCACGACGAGTTCGGTTTGCGCATGCGCCAGACCTGCGGCGGAGAGCGCCACGACCAGGCCAGCCTTGAGGATTCGCTTCATGAAGATGTCTCCGGTTTGAACCGGCGTCGGGGGGTGGCGCCGTGGGACGAATTCTGGAGACGGGCGCTTGTGCTTTTGGTACTTTGGGCGCCCAAAACAATACTTCCTTGCGCCATATGACCGGGAATTTCCCTGATCCATGCAAGAAGCGTTAGCCGATGCGGATGCGGTGCGCTCCAGCCGGGGCGGAGCGCAGGCATGATAATTTTGCGATGGTCACCAATTTTCCGACTGTCGACAGGAAGCGCCTGATCCGTTCCGCATCCAAGGCGTACCTCCAAGAGGCCCGAATGCTTCTCGACGTGCATCCGGAGGCGGCATGAGTGGAGGCCCTGCAAACCAGGATCCCGAGCTGTTGCGCCGATTGCTGCGCGCGAAGGACCGGATGGACGCCGCATCGCACGAGGAGTGGCCCGTCCGGCGGCTGGCGCAGGTGAGCGGCGTCTCCGAGGCCCACTTCGCGCGATCGTTCAAGCAGGCCTTCGGCATCCCGCCGCACCGGTACCTGCTCACGCGGCGCATCGAGCGGGCGATGACGCTGCTGCGCGACACCGATCTGTCCATCACGGACATCGCCTTCGATACGGGCTGGGCGAGCCTGGGCACCTTCGGGCGCACCTTCCGCGACATCACCGGCGACAGTCCGAGCGCGATCCGGACGCGCGGGAGGGCGACGGCGCACGAGCTCGGCCGCGTGCCCGTCTGCATCATCAGCGCCGCGCACCGGCCCGAGCTCACGACCGCAGTTTCGGAGAAGCGACGCCAGGCCATGGACGGTACAAACGAGCCCCAACAACAGGAGATCCCATGAATCAGGGTATTGGAGTGGTCGGTCTGTACGTGCGCGATCAAGACGAAGCGCTCGCGTTTTATGTAGCAAAGCTCGGGTTCCGCGTCCACACGGACGTGGGAAACGGCGACTATCGCTGGCTCACGGTGCAGCACCCGGACCAGCCGTCGTTCCAGCTCGGCCTGTTCACGCCCGGGCCGCCGGTGCTCGACGCGRCCACGGCGCAGACCGTGCGTGAGATCGTGGCCAAAGGCGCCATGCCGCCGCTCGTGCTGACCGTGGACGACTGCCGCGCCGCCTACGACCGGATGCTTGCCCAGGGGGTGGAGTTCACGCAGGAGCCGGTGGATCGCTACGGCACTGTGGACGCCGGCTTTCGCGACCCCTCGGGGAACGGGTGGAAGATGATCCAGGGGCGCCGCTGAGCGAACTCGCCTTGGGAACGGTGTCAGTGAAGCTGGGCATCGATGGCCTCGCGCGACCATTCGGGCGCGACCATCCGGATGAAGTCGAATGCGAACTTTTTCAAGAGATGGTCTCTTCGCAAGCTGATCATCGCGCTTGACGACGGAAACAGGTGGTCGACCGGTATCGAGCGCAAGTCCCGGTCCAGCGCCGCGTTGAACGCCATCTTCTGGAGCACGGCGACTCCTACGCCGGCGGCGACGTAGGCCTTGATGATGCTGGCGTCCATGGCTCGCATCACGACCCACGGGGTGATGCCCTGCCTTCGAAACTCGCTTTGGACCACGGATCCTGATGTGTAGCTGCTGTCGTAGGTGATGAGTGGCCACCGCGCGATCTGCTCCATCGTCACCTTCCCCATCTTCAACAGGGGGTGCCGCGGGGGCACGATGAGGCACCGTTCGATGTCGTAGGCCTTCACCGAAATGACGCCCTTGGGCATCGGATCCGGGAGGGTGCAAAGGCCGATGTCGATGGTTCCCGCTGTCACCCCCGCCAGGATCTGGGCCGGCGGGCCCACCGTGAACTCGAGCTTCACCTGCGGATAGATGGAAAGGAATTGCTTGGTCACTTCGATCAGCGAATAGCGGGCGTGGACGTGCGTCGTTCCCACACGCAACGTGCCCTCGCTATCGGCCGGCACGTCCTGCTTCAGGCGCTTCAGGGCCTGGGCATCCTGCAGAACCCGTGCGCACAGCGAAAGCGCTTCTTTGCCAGGCTCGGTCAGTCCGATCAGCCGGTTGCCGGATCGCACGAACAGTTCGATACCGATCTCTTTTTCCAGCGCACGAATCATCTTGCTCACGCCGGGCTGCGTCGTATGCAGCGATTCGGCCGCGCGAGACACGCTGAAGCCGCTGTCGACGACCTGGCGCACGCACTGGAGTTGCTGAAAGGTGATCGGCACTTTTTAAGTATTCCTTTGCGGCAATGATAGCGGCCTAAATATTCATTTTACACAATGGTCTGCAACGCGAAGAATCGCAGACATCCAAGCAATACCGATATGAAAAGCGTGCCAAACAAAGCCGAGCCCCATGACGTGAATGCGAGTTTCCGGGGCGGCGGACGCTCCGTCGAGTTCCTCGATCGGATCAACAAGGCTTCCATCGTCGCGTTGGCCGATGCAGGAATCGTGTCGGAGGGCGTCGCCAGGCGGATCGCGTCCGGCATCCTGGCACTGATCCAGGACGAACGCACCCGCCCGCGGCAGTGGTCCGCGGACTACCTCGACTACGAACACAAGCTGCTCGCCGTCGTGGGCGCCGACGGTTCCCGCCTGCATTGCGGACGCAGCCGCCAGGACATCTCGGCGACCATCGCACGCATGAATCTTCGCGCGGGCCTGCTGGACGAATGCGATGCACTGATCCAGGCCCGGCAAGCCCTTCTCGCGCTTGCGGAGCAGCACAGGCACACCATCGTGCCGGCCTACACGCATGGCGTGCAGGCGCAGCCGACCACCCTGGCGCACTACCTGCTCGGCATGGCGGGCGCGCTGGCCCGCAGTACGTCGCGCCTGCGGGCCGCGTACGGACATGTGAACCAGGGCCCGCTGGGCTCGGCGGCCCTGACGACCTCGAGTTTCGCGCTCGACCGCCACCGGCTCGCTTCGCTTCTGGGATTCGACGGCCTGGTCGAGAACGCCTACGACGCCAACCATCTCGCGCCTGTCGACACGAGCCTGGAGGTGGCGGCGGCACTCGGCATCGCGGCCGTCCAGATTGGGCAGTTCGCCCAGGATCTTCATGCGCAGTACGCGGCGCCGTCGCCCTGGATGACCTTGCAGCGGGGAGAACTCGTGGGGGTCAGCAGCATCATGCCGCAGAAGCGCAACCCGGCTGCGCTGGAGCAGCTGCGCGTGCAGAGCAGCATGCTGCTCGGCGAAATGCAGGCCGTGGCGTTGATGGCGCACAACGTGCGCACCGGGATGTTCGACTACCGGTCCTACGACCCGGTACCGAGTGCCCGCGCCCTGGCTGTGTTCGGACTCCTGAGCAAGGTCCTCGGCGGGCTCGTCGTCGACAAGGAGCGCGCACTGGCCGAGGTCCACGGCGACTATTCGACGGCGACCGAGATCGCCGATGCCCTGCTGCAGCGCGCGGACGTCCCCTTCCGCATCGGCCATCATTTCGCCTCTGCACTGACGGACTTCGGCCGTTCGCGCAAGCTCAGCCTGCGCGAGATTCCCTACCGCGAGGCTGCGCGCATCTACGAGTCCATGGCATCGAGTGCCTTCCCGTTGGACGAGAACGAGTTCGCCGAGGTGTCGAGCCCCGAATACATGGTCTTCGGCCGCAAGGGGGCAGGGGGTCCGCAGCTCGCCGAGGTGAACCGAATGCTCGCCCTTCAAGGGGAGCAACTCGCTGCCGATCGTGCATGGACGCAAGCCCGCCGGGCCCACCTGTCGCTTGCCGATGCGCAACTGGACGCCGCGGTCGCGGCGATCGCAGGGAACACGTCGGCCCCTTCATCAACCATTCCCTCGAACCCAGAGACAACATCATGAAAAGACTTCTCTCGCTGCTGGCGGTCCTGACCGTCTCACTGTCGGCCATGGCCGCGCCATACCCCGACAAGCCGGTACGCATCGTCGTGCCCTACTCGCCGGGCGGCGGCGGCGACGTGGTGGGCCGCCCGCTTTCGCAGGAATTGGGGAAACAGCTGGGAGGCTCGTTCTTCATCGACAACCGCGGCGGCGCGGGCGGCAACATCGGCATGGAGTATGTGGCCCAATCACCGGCCGACGGGTATTCGGTGGTGCTGGCCCTCACCTCGCAACTGGCCATCAACCAAGCCCTGTACCCCAAGCTGCGCTATGACGCGCTCAACGATTTCGTGCCGGTCACGCTGCTGGGATCGGCGCCGTGTTTCCTCGCGGTCAACGCATCGCTGCCTGTGAAGAACCTGGCCGAATTCATCAAGCTCGCGAAGGCGAAGCCCGGCACCATGTCCTACGCATCGACGGGCAACGGCAGCGGACTGCACCTGTCGATGGAGTTGCTCAAGTCGATGGCGGGCATCGATCTCGTGCACGTGCCCTACAAGGGCGGCGGCGCGGCACTGACCGACCTTCTCTCGGGCAACGTGCAGGCGATGTTCGTGAGCTACGGGACCGGCAGCGCGCAGATCAAGGCGGGAAAGATCCGGGTTCTCGCCGTATCGTCGAGTCAGCGCTCGTCGGCGCTTCCCGACGTTCCGACGATCGCGCAAGCAGGGGTGCCGGGCTATGAGTCCGGGGTCTGGTATGCCCTGCTTGCCCCTCGCGGCACGCCCCCGGAAGTTGTCAAGCGCCTGCACGACGGTTCGGTGGCCGCACTTCAATCGAAGGATTTGCGCGAGCGCTTCGCGTCCGACGGGATCCAGCCGATCGGCTCGACGCCGGAGGAACTCGCGAAATATATTCAGTCCGAACGCGTCAAGTGGGCCGAGGTCGTGAAGCGGTCGGGAGCGACGGTCGAGTGAGGGATCGGCATCCGCATCCGCACCGCCGAGCCGCTTGCGTCTACACCGTCTCCGACGCGTCGAAATCGAGCTCGACTTGGCGCAACCCACCGCTAAGGAGGTGGGCGGTGCCTTGGGCAGCCTCGCGAAAGTGGCGCGATTCATCTTGGCGCCTATCGACTACCTTGCCGCGCACCATGGGCGCTGGTCCCGCCATCTTGAGCGTGTCGCGCAAATGGTGCCGGAGGAGCGGCAGGTCGAAGCCCATCCGCAGATCGCCGGCCCGGTGTTCGAAGGGCTTCGATATGCTGTCGAAGAGAGCCTGCACGCGGAACCGTTCCTTAACCTCCTCGCGCGCGCGATCGATCGGGAGCGCCAGCGTCAAGCGCATCCGGCGTTTGCACTCTTGATCAATCAACTCAGCCCAGATGAGGCCCTTGTCCTCTTTCATCTAAAGCGCCAAGACTACCCGCTTTCACAGAAGGCCGAGTTCCAGACGAGCGGAACGAGTCGGGTAACGCTGCTGAGCAACGACTTTCCCATCCAGAAGCTCATGTTCCCGGAGAACTTCTTCATGTACATGCAGCACTTGAATGCACTCAATCTGGCGGGAATCGAGACGAAGTTCCTTTTTCTGCACAGCGATGGTTTCATTGGCGTCGCACAGAGACTGCGACACCCTGCGGACGTTCTCGCTTTCCGCATCGAGCTTGCTCCTGTGATCGTTGGCGAGAGCCACGGCCTGCCTCACCTGTACGGTCAGATCGTTCACGGTGCTTTGAAGACCGGTCTCTTGCTCCGCGGCTTGCGTGAGTCGCTGCAAGGCCGCGTTGCCCCTGCGCTCAGCCTCAACGGTGTCTTGCCGAGACTGACGCAGTGCATGTCCAAGTCGTTCGACCTCCTGCTCCAAGTACTCGGCAGAGCTGCGGTCACTGATGACGCGTCCGGCCAGAAATCCTTTTTGCAGCACGTTCTGAACCCTGCGTATGTGAGCGGCTTCATCCAAGTCGGTGGTGTCTTCGTCCGCAATTTCGTACTCCAAGGTTCCCGGCACAACGACTTCAACGACAGGCAGCCGCGCTCGGCGCAGACCATCCTGTTTGTGGGGCGGCACGGCATGGGTGGACTTGACCTCCACGTACATCTCGCCAGACCATTTGAGCCCGAGGCTGGTGGTGGAGGTGAACTGCAAATAGACATCGGCGAAGTACGGGCCGTCCTCGGTGTCGATTTGCTTTTCCATTTCGCGGTACGTGATCTCGATCGCGTGCTCGCCGAAGTTGTGCAACCTGAGCTGTGTGCCTGAAAGGCCCGCAATGGCCTCCTTGAACAGTCGGTGAGTGAGCGACTCGCCTCCGCCGCCGCCGGCCGCATCTGCGCCATTGAGGTAGGAGAAGAAAGTCGCACCCCCCTTCTGTACCTGCTTGACGGGCTTGCGCTGGCCGGCCTTGTCGTTACTCCAGTAAGTCTTCCCCAAAGGGACTCCACCATAGTTGCGGCGCCGCTGCCTGATGGCCCAGGCCGTGATTTTCTCGGGGCCACATTCATTGATGTATGCCCCACTCTTGGTAACTGCCATGTCTGTGGTTGTCCCTGGTATCTTTGTCTGATCGGTGGATTGGAAAGCAACCGTCCGCCAAGCTCTTTGGTGGCGAGAATACGCGATCAATCGCGGCGATTCTTGGTTGTGGACGTACTACCGAGTGGGCGAGTGCTCTACATGGATGGCCCGCGTCCGGGGGGCGCTTGTTGCGAGACCCACGCTCATCGTCCGATGGAAATGCGTCGCAGATCAGCCGTTCAGGCTCACGTGCGTTGGATGGCCCGGCACGCTCGCGAAAGAGATTTCCATCGCACTTTTAGACAAATCTGATGGACTCTTTGATGCGGTCGTTCATAGACTGACCAGCAAGAGGCGTCCGCTCTTCCTGCGCGCCGAGAAGCTGCATATCCGCGCCCTTCGACGCGGCAATAAGAACGATGACATTTCTTTCCCGCCGGTGGACGCGGCCAACGGTGGCTGCTCGCCGTGCTCCGAAAATTTCGGTTTCCATCCTCTCGCCGCTCCTGCTGACGGGTTTTGCCACGTCGTTCGCAGCTCACGCACAGATCGCATCCACTCCCCGTCCCGTCCTCGAGGAACAGCGCCAGCAAGAGCGCGAACGCGCGTTGCGCGAGCAGCAGGAGCGCACGGTCGATGCGCGTCTCCCCCGACAGGCGGTCTCTGAGCAACAACGCCTCCCCGACAAGGAAGACCCGTGCTTCCATATCGATCGCGTGGTGCTCTCCGGCGAGCGCTCCGACGAGTTTCAGTGGGCGCTCGATGCAATCACTGGCCCTCAGGGAGACGACTCGCCCGTCGGTCGTTGCCTCGGCACCGAGGGCGTCAACATCGTGCTCGCACGCGTGCAGCAGGCCGTGATCGCGGCCGGCTATGTCACCTCGCGCGTGCTCGCCGGTTCGCAGGACCTCACCCAGGGCGAACTGACCCTCACGCTGATCCCCGGCCGCATCGCGGCCATCCGCTTCGACGGCGAGGGCACGTCCACCAGCCTGCGCACCGCCATCCCTGCGCGAGTTGGCGACCTGCTCAACCTGCGCGATATCGAACAGGGCCTGGAGAACCTCCAGCGCGTGCCTTCCGCCGAAGCTGACATCCAGATCGAGCCGTCGAGTGCCGCGAATGCCCAGCCGGGCGACAGTGATCTCGTCGTCAAGTATGCGCAGTCCCGGCACCTGCGCGCCTCCCTGAGCCTCGACGACAGCGGCACCGAGGCGACGGGGCGCTATCAGGCGGGCGCCACAGTTTCCGTCGATAACCCCTTCGGCTTGAATGACCTGTTTTATGTCAGCGCGACTCACAGCATCGACGGCCATTGGTTCGACAACTCGGTCAAAGGCACCGGCGGACAAATCGTGCACTACTCCGTGCCCTATGGCGATTGGCTGCTCAGCGCCACGGCATCGCAGAACGACTACCACCAGAACGTTGCAGGCTACTTCCAGAACTACGTCTACGCCGGCGAGAGCAGCAACGCCGGGGCCAGCATCTCCCGATTGCTGTATCGCGATCAGCACCGCAAGACCATTGCCAGCGTGCGAGCGTTCCGGCGCTCCTCGCATAACTACATCGACGACACCGAGATCGAAGTCCAGCGCCGCGTCGTCGGCGGCTGGGAACTCGGCCTGAACCACCGCGAGTTCATCGGGCCAGCCACGCTCGACGGCAATCTCGTCTATCGACGCGGGACCGGTGCGTTCGGCGCAATCCCCGCGCCCGAGGAGCCGTTCGGCGAAGGCACCTCCCGCATGCGAATCATCACGGCCGACCTGGGCGTGAACCTGCCGTTCCAGCTTGGCGACCAGCAGCTTCGCTACTCCGGTCTCTGGCGGGCGCAGTGGAATCGCACGCCACTCACGCCGCAGGACATGTTCGCCATCGGCGGGCGCTTCACCGTCCGTGGATTCGATGGCGAGTTGACCTTGTCGGGCGATCGCGGCTGGCTTGTCCGAAACGACATCGGCTTGGCGCTCGGAGCGAGCGGCGCCGAGTTGTACGCAGGCGTCGACTACGGCGAGGTCGGAGGCCTGTTCGTCGATCAGTTGATCGGCAGTCATCTCGCCGGCGGCGTGATCGGGGTGCGTGGCGTCTTCCAGGGACTGAACTACGACGTCTTCGTGGGCGCTCCGATCGGCAAGCCCGAAGGATTCCGCACCGCGAGCGTCACGGCTGGATTCAGCCTGGCCTACAGCTTTTAGGGGGCGCCCTGACGCAGGACTTTTTCAACCAACGGAGTGAGATATGACAAGAAAAAATACGGTACTCAAAGGCTTGGCGCTGGTGGCAGCGTTGGGAGCATTGCATGGTTGCGGGGGTGGAGGGGGGAATGGCGGGTTTTTCCTGCCGCAATCTGATGCAGAGGCGAAGGCTCCGGACACGGAGACTGTCGACCCGACCCCCACGCCAGCCCCGGATTCCGGCACCGAAGTCGATCCGACCGCGTGCATTACCGCGCCACAACCCGGCTCGACCGCGGCCGTCGGCAATGAACTCGAAGGCGTGTGGAGACGCAAGCAGACCGGTGCAGGCTTCCTGATGATCGACTCCACGCTACGCGGCGTGGGCTGGACCTATCTTGGCGCACCAGAAGGAATGTTCGATGGCGCGATGAGCTACAGCGTGCCCAATGGAAGCTGGCAGTTCGATTCGGGCGTCGTGAGCTCCGTGTCCTCTTCTCAGTGGGCGCCTCTCTCGGGCCAAGGCAGCTTCGCGGCCAAGAGCACGATCAACGGCACCTACGCGGACGGCACGGGTGCCCAATCGACCTTCGGGCCGTGGCTCTATGACGTTCCCACGAACTCGCTCGCGATCAGCCCGGAGCTGTTGCAGGGCGAATGGAGAAACACGGAACAGAACGTCGTCGCCTCCATCACGGTTGGGGCCGACGGCGTGTTCGCCGGGGCGAGCCCTGCCACCAGCCTTTACGGCGCCTGTGCATTCAGCGGGACTTTGGAGCCCAGCGAACCAGGCACGAAAAAGAACAGCCTCAAGATCACCTTGCTCGCCACGAGCACCGCCCAGGCCGGCGAGCGTGCGTGCGTGTGGGCTGCGGCCACAGGTGGCGTGGGCGCTGTGATGGTCGACCAGAACACGACAGATGGTTCGTGCAAGCAGTCCACGTCGCTGCGCTGGTTCCTTCGCGACGCCAGCGGTCACCTCGCGGGCGGCCCCACCTTCCTTCGGTAGCCCTTGAACGCCGCGCAGCGACGACGCCAGCGCGGCGGGCATTGACCATCCCCTCCATTCAACCCGGGCTGCGCTCCCGCAGACTCGCGCGCCTTTCGAGATAGCCAAGATGAATAAGAACGTTCACCGTCTAGTTTTCAATGCCGCGCGCGGCGTGTGCATGGCCGTGCAGGAAACGGCCAAGAGTGCCGGCAAGGCCACCGGGGCTACCTCGGGCGTGCTCGGTATCACCACGGCGGCGGTGCTCGGCCTCACGTCCGCGCAGGCGCAAATTGTCGGGGCACCCAACGTGCCCGGGAACCAGCGGCCCACGGTGCTCGTCGCGCCCAATGGCGTCCCCGTCGCGAACATCATGACCCCCAGCGCCGCGGGAGTCTCGCGCAACGTCTACAGCCGCTTTGACGTGCAGGCCAATGGCGTGATCCTCAACAATTCGCGGACTGCGGCGCAGACCCAACTCGGCGGATGGGTACAAGCCAATCCCTACCTCGCGACCGGCCCGGCGCGCGTGATCCTCAACGAAGTGAACTCGGGCAATCCGTCGCAGCTTCGCGGCTATGTGGAAGTGGCCGGCCAGCGCGCCGAGGTGGTCATTGCCAATCCGGCGGGGATCTCTGTCGACGGAGGCGGCTTTATAAATGCCTCTCGTGCAACGCTGACCACCGGCGTGCCGCAACTCAATGCCTTGGGCGGTCTCGACGGCTTCCGCGTCAACGGCGGCAACATCGGTATCGACGGCAAGGGCCTCGATCTCAGCCAGACTGATTACGCCGCCATCTACGCCCGCGCCATGCAGGTCAACGCGGGCATCTGGGCCAACGATCTCAAGGTCGTGACCGGCGCCAACCAGATCAGCGCAGACGAAGCGGCTATCACTCCCATCGCCGGCTCAGGCGGCGCCCCCGCCTTCGCACTCGACGTGGCGGCGATTGGCGGCATGTTCGCCAACAAGATCAAATTGATCGGAACCGAATCCGGTCTCGGTGTGCGCAACGCCGGCAACATCGGCGCCGGAGCGGGCGGCCTCGTCGTCACCGACGCCGGCCGGCTGGAAAATACCGGCACCCTCGAAGGCCAGCGCATCGAGATTGCGAGCGCCACGGACATCGACAACCGTGGCGGAACGATCCGGCAAAGCGGTACGGCGGGGCTGACGCTGACCGCACCCATCTTGAGCAACACCCAGGGCGGCGTTGTCGGCGCGGAACCCTTGAGTACAGGCACGGGTGGTGGGGCAGGCAGTGCCGATGGCTCGACGAACTCAGGCAGCGGCGCCGGCGTCCCAAGCGAGGGCAACGGAGGCGGCAGCCCTACGGAGACTGGCGGCGCCTCGCCGTCGCAACCCTACGTGCCGCCGAGCCCCGGCAGCATGACCGCGTCCGGCGCCATCCTCAACGACGGCGGACGCATCTATGCAGGTGGACCGATCACGCTCCAAACCCCGCAGATCAATAATTCGGGCGGCTCGCTCGACGTCGACACCATGGCCGTTGCCGGCCCCGTTTTCACCAATGCGGGCGGGACGATCAACGTCAGCAGCGGCTTCAGCGCCAATGTCGGCAGCTTCGACAACAGCGCGGGCGGCAAACTCAGTGCGGGCCGCCTGGACATCGCGACCACGGGCGACCTGAACAACCAGGACGGGATGATCGAGAGTGGCGGCGACGCGACCTTTGCGGTGGGTGGCACCGTCAACAACACGCGGGGTGAAATATCCGCTGCGGGTGCGTTGACCGCCGAGGTCACCGGCGCCGTCCAGAATGCTTCGGGCTCGCTCATGGCCAACCAGGCGGTCTCGATCCAGGGCCAGTCCCTGGATAACACGCTAGGCTCCGTGGCTTCGGCGGCGGCAGGGACATCGCTCGCCATCGCGAACGCCTTGGTGAACTCCGGCAACATCAGCGCCGCCACGGACCTGTCCATCCAGGCAGGCAGCTTGAACAACGCCGGCAGCCTGCGCGGTGCCGACGACAACTCGGTGGCGGTGGCCGGTCAGCTCGTCAACGATGGCAGCATCACAGCCGGACGGAACACGACCGTGAGCGCCGCCAGCCTGCAAGGTGGGCGCAGCGGCATCCTCGGCGCTGGAGTTCAAAACGACGGCAGCCTCGGTGCTGCGGGCGATCTGAACGTCACCACCACGGGTGTCTTGGTCGCCCAGGGCACAAACATCGCCGCAGGCAATGCCGCGATGCAAGGCGCCAGCGTCGATTTGTCGGCCAGCCAGACCGGCGGAGCGAACATCGCCATCACCGCCACGCAGGGCGACGTGACCACCAGCGAGGCCACCGTCGCCACGGTGGGTACGCTGAGCGTCACGGCCAATGCCCAGGCAGGACAAACACTGGTGAATGAGGGCGGAACCCTGAACGCCGGGCAGTTGGACCTGCGCGTGTCGAATATCGCCAACACGAATGGCGGCGAGATCGTGCAGACCGGCACCGGAGCCACGACGCTCGCAGTCAGCGGCAAGCTCGACAATTCCACAGGGCGCATCGCCAGCAACGGCCAGGATCTGACCCTTCAGGCCAGTACCATTGCCAACACAAGCGGCAGGATCGAACACGCTGGCACGGGAGCCTTGAGCATTCAGGCCAACAGCCTGGATGGCGCCAACARCCAGATCATCAGCAATGGCGCATTGGTGGCCGCGGTCACCGGCCACTTCAACCAAGACGGCGGCACCACCACTGCGAAGCAGGTCACCATCGATGCCGGGTCGCTCGGCAACCGGGGCGGCAAGATCATCCAGACCGGGACCGATGCCACGCGCATTGCCGTCGTCGGCATGCTCGATAACAGCGATGGCGCCACCATCGCGAGCAACGGCGCCACCGCCATCACGGCCGGTAGCCTGAACAATCAGGCCGGATCGATTCGCGCTGCCGGCACCTCCGACCTGAGCATCAGCACGGGTGGCCTGCTCGACAACAGCGCGCAGGGGGACATCGGCGCGGGCGGCAATCTCGCCTTGGCCGCCGGGAGCCTCGTGAACGACTCGGGTCGCGTCACCGCCGTGGGCGATCTCACGGCGACCGTCGTCGGCGCCACGTCCAATGTGGACGGCACACTCGCCGCGAACGGCGACACGACGATATCGGCCGGCAATCTGGACAGCACGCGCGGCGTGGTCGCCGCCGTCAACGGCGACTTGCGCGTCACGACGGCTGGCACCACCGCGAACGCTGGCGGCACGATGCAGGCCGGCGGCAACGTCGCCCTCGCCAATGGTGGCCTGGACAACACGGCCGGCAAGGTGTTCGGCAACGCGCTGGATATCGACACTCGGGGCAATGCGCTCTCGAACGTACAAGGGACGCTGGCCGCCGCGACCATCGTGGCGCTGAATTCGGGCGCTCTCGCAAACGATGCCGGACTGATCCAGTCCGGCGGTGCGATGACCGTGAACACGAACGGTCAAGGCTTGAGCAATTCCAACGCGGCTGGCTATGCGGGAGGCCAGGGCGGCATCGCCAGCGGAGGCACGCTCGACCTGAATGCCGGCAGCGTCAACAACACGGCAGGTTACATCGGCTCGAAGGACGCGCTCACCGCCAGCACAGGCACTTTCTCGAACGTCAATGGCGGTGCCGTCTTCAGTCAGTCGAGCGTTGCCATTGACACCCACGGCGCCACCTACGACAACTCGGGCGGCCAGACTCAAGCAATCGGTGACCTGACTCTCAGCGCGGGTGGCATCGCGAACACGGCCGGCTTGATCCGCTCGGTCGCGACCACGACGCTCAGCGCCGGCACCATCTCGAACGCGAACACGCAGGGCACGGACCAGGGCATCGAAGGCCAGAATGTTGCGCTGAATGTCGGCGACCTCGACAACACCTCGGGCGCCATCCGGTCCGATGTCAATACGACCATCACCAGCGGCGGCAATCTCAACAACACGTCCGGCCTGATCTCGGCCGGCGACACGCTGCGCATCGCAGACCCGAACGCGGCAAACCCGGCCGCGAAGACCCTGAGCCTCACCAATACCAACGGCACTCTCGTGGCGAACCAGAGCCTCACGCTCGACGCGACCAACTTCAGCGGCGACGGCACCATCGTCTCGGGCAAGGACCTGAGCATCGCGCTGGTCCAGGACATCGTGAACAACGGTGAGGTCAGCGCCAACGGCGACCTCTCGTACACCACTCTCGGCACGCTCACCAACTACGGCAAGCTGCTGGCGGGCGGCACGCTGACGGCCGGCGGCACCACGGTAGAGAACAACGCCAACGCCGAGATGAGCGGTGCCGACACGCGCATCCATGCCGGCACGCTCAACAACCGGGGCCTGATCGACAGCCACGGCCAGACGCGGATCGATGCCGGAACCGTCAACAACATCGGAACCGGCCGCATCTATGGCGATGCGGTCGCGATCGGCGCTGGCACGCTGAACAATGACGCGGAGACCATCGCGGACGTGACCTCCGCCGCCTCCATCGCGGCGCGCTCCAGCCTCGACATCGGTGCCGACACCATCAACAACCGCGACGGCTCGCTGATCTTCAGCGCGGGCGACATGTACATCGGTGGTGCGCTCGATGCCGCCGGCCAGGCGATCGGCAGAGGCAGCGTGCTCAACAACCTGAGCGCCTCGATCGAGTCCCTGGGCAACATGTCCATCGCGACAGGAACCGTCAACAACTTCGATACCCATCTCGTCATCGGGCAGACCCAGGAGACCGGCCCGCTCATCAACACCGTGATTCCCACCGGCGGGTTCGAAGCACCGCGTTCGCGCTTCATCCTCGACCCCGACGATCGCTACACCTGGTACATCAACGACGACGGCACGCTGACCCCCCTGGGGCGTGGTTGGATCGAGAAGTACCGGACCGCCACGACCACCACGGACTATGTCGTGAGCAGCGCGCCCTCGCGGCTCGTCGCTGGGGGAAACATGTCCATTGACGGCCTGCTGCGCAACCACGACAGCAAGGTGATCGCTGGCGGGAGCTTCACCTCCACGCAGCCCGTGGACAACTACCAGTCTCCGGCGCAGAAGGTGACGCGCGTCGACGGCTGGGACGTTACGATCTCTGGCTTCGACACCAGCGGAAACAGCGACCACTCCACCGCCCCCTCACACCTCATCGAGCAGCGGATCGACTCCATCAAGCTGGGCGGATTCGAGTTCGAGGAGAACCTCAACGCGACCCAGGGCTACGACCCCGGGGCGGCATCGAACGTCAACGGGCCGGGCGGCTCTGCCGGCCAGGCTGGTGGCGTTTCGGGCGGTAGCGGACCCGGAGCCGTCATCGAGGTCGCGTCGGCCGTGAAGGGCACTGCATCGGCGGGCGGAAGCGGTGCAGGAACAGCCGGCGCGACCGATGCCGATGGCACAGCGGGCAGCACGCGCGATATCCCCATGGTCGTGCGGACCAGCGCGCCGGATACGCGCGTGCCGAGCGCCAGCCTGTTTCGCACGCAAGCAGAAGGCAACTATCTCGTCGAGACCGATCCGCGCTTCGCGAACTACCGCAACTGGCTCGGCAGCGACTATCTCTTCAACGCGATGGGGTTCGACCCCAACAGCGTCCAGAAGCGCCTGGGCGACGGCTTCTACGAGCAGAAGCTCATCCGCGAGCAGGTGGCTCAACTCACCGGCTACCGCTATCTGGACGGCTTCTCCAACGATGAGGAGCAGTATGTGGCGCTGATGAACGCCGGTGTCACATTCGCGCAGAAGTACCACCTGACGCCGGGCATCGCCCTCACGGCCGAGCAGATGGCACAGCTCACGAGCGACATCGTGTGGCTGGTCGAGCAGACGGTGACACTCCCCGATGGCAGCACTCAACGCGTGCTGGCACCACAGGTCTACGTTCGCGTCCAGCCGGGCGACATTGACGGCTCCGGTGCCCTCCTGTCGGCGGACCGAACGATCATCAAGGGCGCGCCGGGCGCCGGGGATCTGGTCAACAGCGGCACCATCGCCGGTCGCTCGCTGGTGTCCATCAGTGCCGACAACATCAACAACCTGGGCGGGCGCATCTCGGGCGGCAACGTGGCGCTGGACGCCCGCGCCGACATCAACGTCATCGGCGGGACGGTCGACGCGCGCGATTCGCTGGCGCTCACCGCCGGCAACGACATCAATGTCCGCACGACCACCAACAGCACGCAGAGCGCCCATGGGAGCGTCACCAGCATCGACCGCGTCGCGGGGCTCTACGTCACCAACCCGGGCGGCTCGCTGATCGCGAGCGCGGGCCGGGACGTCAATCTCGTCGCCGCCGAAGTGGTGAGCGCGGGATCGGTGGGCGTGGGCGCCGGACGCAATGTGAACCTGGGCACGGTCACGGAGTCGCGCAGCAGCGCAGTGGTGTTCAATGCGCGCAACGGGTATTCCGAGTCGCAGAGTCTCGACATCGGCTCGGCGATTCAGGGCACGATCGACGTTCGCCTCGCAGCGGGCAACGATCTCAACATCAAGGCCAGCAGCGTCGCCAGCGTCGAAGGCGCGCTGGTGGCAAGCGCCGGCCGCGACATCAACATTGAGGCGGGACAGGCCAGCGAGTCCAGCACCTCCTACAGTCATGCGGAATCCAAGAAGCTCCTCTCGCGTTCCAGTGCGACGGACTTCAACAGTAACTCCACCACCGACGTCATCTCCAGCAGCTTGAGCGGCAACAGCGTCGCGCTGGTGGCCGGCAACGACATCAACGCGCAGGCCGCGCAACTGCGTTCCGACAAGGACATGAGCCTGGTCGCGGGCCGGGACATCAGTCTCACCACAGCGGACCAGGTCACCCAGGATTCTCACTACAGCGCGCGCACCAAGAAAGCCACCGGGTTGGGCATGCTCACGGGCGTGTCCCTGGGCGCTGGCGACGTGGGCGCCAAGTTCGTTGCCGGGAGTTCGAGCACTTCCATTGGGTCCACGACTTCCACCCAGGCCGTTGGCACCACCGTCTCCGCAGGCAGCCTGCAAACGGTGAGCGGTCGCGACACGACGCTCCAGGGAGCGACCGTCGTCGCGGACAACGACATCACCATGCTGGCCGGGCGCAA
>NZ_JBFUCJ010000137.1:0-16545 GCF_056405295.1 Variovorax sp. P1_H2
GGGCCGGCCCGAGCGCCCGCTGCGGGTGTCGGCGACCGCGGTAGAAAAGCGCTCGCCCTTCACGCCCGAAGGCCGGGCGGCCCTGATTCATTCGATCTGCCACATCGAGTTCAATGCGATCAACCTCGCGCTCGATGCCGCCTGGCGCTACGACGGCATGCCCGAGGCCTATTACCGCGACTGGCTGCGCGTGGCCGACGAGGAGGCGCTGCACTTCACGCTGCTGCATGCGCACCTGCGCGGCATGGGCCACGCCTACGGCGACTTCAGCGGCCACGACGGCCTCTGGTCGATGTGCGAGAAGACCCGGGACGACATCGTGGCGCGCATGGCCCTGGTGCCGCGCACGCTGGAGGCGCGCGGGCTGGACGCGACGCCGCTGATCCAGGCCAAGCTGCGTCGCGTCGGCACGCCCGATGCGCTGGCCGCCTGCGACATCCTCGACATCATCCTGCGCGACGAGGTCGGCCACGTGGCGATCGGCAACCGCTGGTACCGCTGGCTGTGCGCGCGCGACGGCCTCGATCCGATCGCCCACTACCGCCTGCTCTACCGGCGGCACGAGGCGCCGCGGCTGCGCGCGCCCTTCAATCTCGAGGCCCGGGCCCTGGCCGGTTTCACCGCCGAAGAACTGCTGAGCCTGCAGCAGGGCTGAGCGCGCTCACGAGGGCCGCTTCGACACCACCAGCTTCGGCGAGAAGCGCTGCACCACGTCGCCGTGCTGGTTGAGGGTCTCGCAGCGCATCTGCACCATGCCGCGCTCGGGCCGCGAGCGCGAAGGGATCACCTCCACCACCTCGCTCTCGACGTGCAGCACGTCGCCCGGCCGGGTCGCCTTCGGCCAGCTGAGTTCGCCGCCCGAACCGATCACGCCGTCGGCCAGCGGAAGGCCGCTTTCGACCAGCAGCTTCATCGTGATCGCCGCCGTGTGCCAGCCGCTGGCGGCGAGGCCCTGGAAGAAGGTGCGCTGCGCCGCCTCCGGGTCGAGGTGGAAGGGTTGGGGATCGAAGCGGGTCGCGAAGTCGATGATCTGCGCCGCGTCGAGCGCATGCTCGCCGCTCGTGAAGCGGTCGCCGGGCGCGAGGTCTTCGAGGTACAGCTTGGGCTTCGAGGCGCTTGATTCGGGCATGGGGATTTCCGCAGTCGTTGAATGCGTCATTGTCAGACTCGCTCGAGGATCGTCGCAATGCCCTGCCCGCCGCCGATGCATTGCGTGGCCAGTGCATAGCGCCCGTTCTCGCGCACCAGCAGCGAGGCCGCCTTGCCCGTGATGCGGGCGCCCGTGGCGCCCAGCGGATGGCCGATCGACAGGCCGCCGCCGTCGAGGTTGACCTTGGCCGGATCGAGCCCGAGGTCGCGGATGCAGGCCAATGCCTGCGACGAGAAGGCCTCGTTGATCTCGACCACGTCGAGGTCGGCCACCGCGAGGCCGGCGCGCGCCAGCGCCTTGCGCGTGGCCGGAATCGGGCCGATGCCCATCACGGCGGGGTCGACGCCCACCGAGGCGAAGGACTTGATGCGCGCCAGCGCCTTGAGCCCGTGCGCGGCAGCGAAGGCATCGCTGGTGACCAGCACCGCAGCCGCGCCGTCGGTGAGCGGCGAGGAGGTGCCGGCAGTCACCACCCCGTCGGGCCGGAACGCGGGACGCAGCGCCGCCAGAGCTTCGGCCGAGGTCGAGGGCCGGATGCAGCCGTCGGCGCCGACGCTGTCGCCATTGGACAAGGCGATGGCGACGATTTCTTCCGCCAGGCGGCCCTGTTCGCGCGCCTCGGCCGCCTTGCGGTGCGACTGCACGGCCAGCGCCTCCTGGTCGGCGCGGCTCACGTTCCAGCGTTCGGCGACGTTCTCCGCGGTCTCGCCCATCGAGATGTAGGCGTCGGAGTCGGCCAGCAATTCGGGGTTGGGCGAGAAGTTGAAGCCGCCCTGCGGCACCATCGTCATCGACTCCACGCCGACGCACAGGAAGGCCTCGCCCATCCCGGCCTCGATCTGCGCCGCCGCGATGTGCACCGCCTGCATCGACGAGCCGCAGAAGCGGTTGACCGTCATGCCGCCGACCGCGTGCGGCAGCCCGGCCAGCAGGCCGACGATGCGCGCCAGGTTGTTGCCCTGCGCCGCTTCGGGGTAGGCGCAGCCGAGGATCAGGTCCTCGAGCAGCGCCGGATCGAGATCGCTGCGCTTCAACAGGCCGCTGACCACCTGCGCGGCCAGCGTGTCAGGGCGGACTTCGGCCAGGGCGCCTTTTTTGGCGAAATGGAACGGGGAACGGGCGTAGCCGGCGATGACTGCTTTCATGGATATCTCTCCAATTGACTACCAACCAATCGGTAGTTTTCCTTTTGCCAAGAAATGGCACGCCAAGGCATGCCGTGGAAACCCGCGCGACTCAGCGTGCGAGCGACTTCTTCAACTGCGCGATGGCCTCGTCGAAATCCTCGACCTGCCCGGTCATGCGCGCCGACAGCAGCGCGCCCTGGCAGGCAGCAAAGACGTAGGCGGCGGATGCACCGACCTCGCCACCGGGCGTCAGGGCGCCGAGCACGCCGCCCAGCCACAGGATCTGCGTGTTGCGCAGATCGCGCACGGCCCGCCGCAAGTCCTCGTCGATGCAGTCCCAGCCTGGCGCCAGCGCACCCGCGGGGCAAACGCCCTCGCCCGCGTGCAGGCCGTTGCGGTACATCCTGAAGTAGGCATCGAGCGCAGCCTGCGGCGCGCGCGGCTTGGCGGCCGTCCAGTCCTTGAAGGCCTGGGCCGCAGCACGCAGAACCTCCACGCCCAGCGCCTCCTTGGTCGGGAAGTGGTGGTACAGGCTGGCCTTGCGGATCCCGACCTGGTCGGCCACGTCCTGGAAGCTGAAGCCGAGGTAGGAGCGGGTCTGGATCAGTTCGCGCGCCACCCGCAGGATCTGCTCGCGGGTGGTGGCGCCGGCCAGGGTGTTGGCTGCAATCATCTACCTACTATATGGTAGGCAAGCGCCGAGGTCAAGCGTACTCAATCCGGCTTGATGCCGGCGGCCTTCACGATCCGCCCGTTGTTCTCGTACTCGCTCGCGATCTCGTCGGCAAAGGCATCGGCCCGACCGCCGGTCGGAACGTTGTCGGTCGCCAGCAGCTTGGCGCGCAGGTCGGGGCTGGCCAGCGCCTTGTTGATTTCGGCGTTGTATTTCTCGATCAGGATGGCCGGCGTGCCGGCCGGCGCGAAGACGCCGAACTGCGAGGACAGGTTGGCTGCCGGGAAGCCCAGCTCGGCCAGCGTCGCCACCTTGGGCAGGCTGTCGAGCCGCGCCGGCGCGCCGACCGCCAGCGGGCGCAGCTTGCCGGCCTGGATCTGGGCCGAAACGGTCGGCCCCGCATTGATCGACAGCACTTCGAACTGGCCGCCGAGCGCATCGTTGAGCTGCTGGCCGCCGCCCTTGTACGGAATGTGCGTGATGTCGACCTTGGCGGCCGAACGCAGCTGCTCCAGCACGATGTGGCCGAGCGAGGCCTGGCCCGAGGTGGCCCAGCGCACCGCACCGGGGCGCGCCCGGGCGTCGTCGAGCAGGCTGCGCAGGTCGCGGGTGCCGGTCGCCGGTGTCGCCATCAGGAGCACCGGCGAATACATCACGCTCGCGACCGGCGCGATGTCCTTCAGCGGATCGAAGGGCGAGCGGCCCAGGTGCGGATTCAGCACCAGCGGGCTGATGGCCGAGAAGCCCAGCGTGGCGCCGTCGGGCACTGCCTTGGCCACCGCATCCATGCCGATGGTGCCGCTGGCGCCGGCCTTGTTCTCGACCACCAGCGTGCTGCCCAGCTGCGCCGAGAGCTTGTCGGCCAGGGCCCGCGCCACCACGTCGCTGACGCCGCCCGAGGGATAGGCGACCACCAGCCGGATGGTCTTCGGCACCACCTGGGCCGAAGCCGCGGCGCTCAGCAAGACGAGGCCGAGGGCGGCGGCGAGGGCACGTGGGCGGACGTTCAAGGGCATCGACGCGACTCCTGATTTCAATGGTCAATGCCGGCATTCTGCCGCCGCAGGCATTTCGGGGGAGTTCACCCTCTCGGATGATGCTTCGCGTGCATCTGCTTGAGCCGTTCGCGGGCCACGTGGGTGTAGATGGTGGTGGTCGAGATGTCGGCATGGCCCAGCAGCAGCTGCACTGCGCGCAGGTCGGCGCCATGGTTCAGCAGATGGGTCGCGAAGGCATGGCGCAGCGTGTGGGGCGACAGCGGCACGTGGATGCCGGCGGCCAGCGCGTTCTTCTTGACGATGACCCAGAACATCACGCGGGTCATGCCGGCGCCGCGCGCGGTGACGAACAGGTCGGGCGTCTGCTGGCCGTCGAGGATCAGCGGCCGCGCATCCTCCAGGTAGCGCTCGATCCAGCGCCGCGCCTCGCCGCCGAAGGGCACCAGCCGCTCCTTGCTGCCCTTGCCCAGGACCCGGATCACGCCGTCGTTCAGGCTCATCTCGAAGACCTTGAGCGCGACCAGTTCGCTGACCCGCAGGCCGCTCGCATACATCAGCTCGAGCATTGCGCGGTCGCGCAGGCCCAGCGGCGTATCGACGTCGGGCGCGGCCAGCAGGTCGTCGACCTGCTTCTCCGACAGGGTCTTGATCGCACGCGGCATCTGCCGCGCGGGCGCCAGGCGCAGGCTCGGGTCGGCGGCGATACGCTGCTCGCGCAGGGCCCAGCGGTAGTAGCGCTTGAACACCGTGAGCCGGCGGTTGGCGGAGGTCGCCTTGCCCTTGTCGGACAGGCGCGCGCCCATGTAGGCCTGCAGGTCGCTCTCCAGGGCGGCGTTCAGGGGTTTGCTGCGCTGAACGTGCAGCCATTGGGCGAACAACGCGAGATCGCGGCGGTAGGCCGCCAGCGTGTTCTTCGACAGGCCGTCCTCGAGCCACAGGGCATCGATGAAATCATCGATCTCGGGGGTCTCGAGGGGTGCTTCGGTGGCCTCTGTCATGGCTTGCAAGATAGCAAAAAGAAAAGCCGCCCCGATCGGGGGCGGCTTCGCGCTCGCTTGAAGGTCTTCAATCCAGCTTGAGCTTCTGCTTCGCCACGACTTGCTTGTACACCTCGTACTCGGCCTTGATCTGGGCCGCGAACTGCTCGGGCGTGTTGGCCACGATCAGCGAGCCGGTGTCCTCGATGCGCTTGCGCACCGCCGGATCCTCGAGCGACTTCTTGACGCCGGCGTTGACCTTGTCGACCACTTCCTTCGGCAGGCCCTTGGGACCCAGGATGCCGTAGTAGGCCATCCGGTTGACCGGCTCGAGGCCGACTTCCTTGAAGGTCGGCACGTTCGGCAAGGCGGCCAGGCGCTGCGGCGCCGACACCACGATCGGCACCAGCTTGCCGGTCTGGATGAAGGGCAGCGCCGACGGGATGTTGTCGAAGATGATCGCCACCTGGCCGGCCACCACGTCGTTCAGCGCCGGGCCGGCGCCGCGGTACGGGATGTGGGTCACGTAGGTGTTGGTGAGGCTCTTGTACAACTCCATCAGCAGGTGGCCGATGCCGCCGGTGCCCGACGAGGCATACGAGTACTTGCCCGGGTTCTTCTTCAGTTCGGCGACGAACTCGGCATAGTTCTTGGCCGGGAAGCTCGGGTGCACGGCGATGATGTTCGGCGTCGCCGCGATGTTCACGATCGGCGTGAAGTCGTTGATCGGGTCGTAGGGCACCTTCGGGTTGATGGCCGGATTGGCGGCGGTGCTCGACACGGTCGCGACACCCAGCTTGTAGCCGTCGGGTGTGGCCCGCGCGGTTTCAGCAGCACCCACGATGCCGCCGCCGCCCGCCTTGTTGATCACGATCACGCTCTGGCCCAGCGCCTTGCCGAGCGGCTCGGAGATGACGCGCGCCACGATGTCCGTGGTTCCCCCGGGCGCGAACGGCACTTGCAGTTCCACCGGCCTGTTGGGGTAACCCTGCGCCCAGCTGGACCCCGCGACCGCGAACAGCGCGGCAGCGGCGGCGAGCGCCCTCCATTGACGACCTTGCATTGATAGCCTCCTCGGGCCAAGAAACGAAAGTGCGGATGCTAACGGGTGACCCCCACCCACACCACGTGGATAACCCATGGTGCGGACGGATATCCTCGACGCGTGAACTATGCCCAGCTTCTCTTCCCCGACTTCTCCCTCATCGCCTGCGGCTGGCTGCTGTGCCGCTACACGCCGCTGGACCGGCGCGTGTGGGACCAGGTCGAGGCCCTGGTGTACTACTTCCTGTTTCCAGTGCTGCTGTTCCACTCGATCGTGCGCAGCCCGCTCGACTTCGGCGCCACCTCGAACCTGCTGACCGCCGGTGTCGGCGTCGGGCTTTGCGGCATCGCGCTCGCCTACGCCCTGCCCTTCCTGCCGGGCATCGGGCCACACATCGACCGCCGCGACCACGCGGCCAGCGCGCAGATCGCCTTTCGCTTCAATTCCTTCATCTGCCTGGCGCTGGCCGACCGGATCGCCGGGCCTGCGGGCCTCCTGATGATCGCGGTGCTGATCGGCGTCTGCGTGCCGATGTTCAACATCGCTGCGGTCTGGCCCATGACCCGCCACGCACAGACCGGCCTGGCGCGCCAGCTGCTGCGCAATCCGCTGATCATCGCCACCGTGTCCGGGCTGGTTGCCAACCTGCTCGGGCTGGGGGTGCCGCGCTGGCTCGAGCCGACGCTGACGCGCATCGGCGCGGCATCGCTGGCGCTGGGCCTGATGGCCGCCGGTGCCGGCATGCAGTTCGCGACCATCGCGCGCGGCAAGGTGCTGGCGGTGTCGGTGCTGACGATCCGGCACCTGCTGCTGCCGTTGATCGGCTGGGGCCTGGCGGAGGTGCTGCAGCTGCATCCGGTCCAGGCCGCCGTGCTGATGACCTTCGCCGCAGTCCCGACGGCGTCGAGCGCCTACGTGCTGGCGGCACGCATGGGCTACAACGGCCCCTATGTCGCGGGGCTGGTGACGCTGTCGACCTTGCTCGGCGTGGCCAGCCTGCCCTTCGCGCTGGCGCTCATCCGCTAGGACCCGCTACCATGCAACGATGCGCTACTCCCTGCTGGTTGCTGTCGCCGCATCGTCGTGGACGATGGCCGCGCAGGCGCAGGAGTACGCGCGCTACCAGGGCGGATGGAGCGGCTCCTTCCTGTTCTATGTCGCGCAGCAGGACACCGGCGCCCAGGGGCCGCCGGAAGTGTTCCCCGGGACCTTGCAGATCGAGGTCGACGGCTCGGTGCGAGGCGCAGTGCCCGAGGCGGCCTGCACACTGGCAGGCTCGAGCATGGACTACATCACGCCGGCCAATGCCTCGATCGACCTGGTGGCGAGCGGCTGCCGCGATGGGCGCTTCAACGGCCATTTCGTCGGCAAGCTGATCAGCAATCCGCAGCTGAAATACGCGTCGATCCGGCTCAGTTCGATGCGCTCGCTGGACACCGGCGCCGCCCAGATCTCGGCCATCATCCGGCGTTGACGGCCAGCGCCCATTCGACGTGCTCGCGCACCAGCGCGCTGGCGTCGGCGCTGCGCGTGACCAATGCCGCACGGGCGAGCGGATCGCCGGCGCGCAGCGCATTGCCCAGCGCCACCGCCACGTTGCGCAGCCAGCGTTCGTGGCCGATGCGGCGGATCGGGCTGCCCTCGGTGAATCGCAGGAAGTCGGCCTCGGTCCAGGCGAACAGCTCGCCGAGCTGGCGGCCCGTGAGTCCGTCGCGGGCATCGAAATCCGGCAGCGCGCTCTTCTTCGCGAACTTGTTCCAGGGGCAGACGAGCTGGCAATCGTCGCATCCGTAGATGCGGTTGCCGATCAGGGGGCGCAGCTCGAGCGGGATCGGCCCGGCATGCTCGATCGTCAGGTAGGAGATGCAGCGCCGCGCATCGAGCCGATGCGGCGCGACGATCGCGCCCGTCGGGCAGATGTCGATGCAGGCGCTGCAGCTGCCGCAGTGCGGCGTCACCGGCTCGCTGGGCGGCAAGGCCATGTCGACGTAGATCTCGCCGAGGAAGAACATCGAGCCGGCCTCGCGGTCGAGCACCAGCGTGTGCTTGCCGCGCCAGCCCTGGCCGCTGCGCGAGGCCAGCTCGGCCTCGAGCACCGGCGCCGAATCGGTGAAGGCGCGATGACCGAAGGGCCCGACCTCGGCGGCGATCCGCTCGGCCAGCTTCGCCAGCCGCGAGCGCAGCACCTTGTGGTAGTCGCGGCCGCGGGCATAGAGCGAGACGACGCCTTCGCCGGGCCGCCCGAGCCGCGCGAACTCGACCGCCTGCCAGCCGTCCGGCGTGGCGCGCGGCAGGTAGTCCATGCGCGCCGTGATCACCGACACCGTGCCCGGCACCAGCTCGGCCGGCCGTGCCCGGCGCGTGCCGTGCGCGGCCATGTAGTGCATCTCGCCATGGAAGCCTTCGGCCAGCCATTGCATCAATCCGGGCTCGGCGCTCGACAGGTCGACACCGGCGATGCCGATTTGGGAGAATCCGAGCTCCCGGGCCAAGGCCTGAATCCTGTTGACGAGTTGATGGCTGCCGATCACCTGCCGATTGTAGAAACGCACAGCGCGAAGAAGCTCTGGCGCACCGAGGCCGATTGCGAAGCCCTGGCGCAGGCGCTGGCGCGTTCGCCGGCGCTGCGCGATGCCTTCATCGCCTTGCAGGGCGACCTCGGCGCCGGCAAGACCACTTTCGTGCGGCACCTGCTGCGCGCCCTCGGCATCGCCGGGCGCATCAAGAGCCCGACCTATGCGGTGGTAGAGCCGCACGAGGCGCCCGACGGGCTGGCGATCTTCCATTTCGACTTCTATCGTTTCAGCGATCCGCGCGAATGGGAAGATGCCGGTTTCCGCGACGTCTTCGCGGGTCCCGGCCTGAAGCTGGCCGAGTGGCCAGAGAACGCGGCGGGGCGCATTCCGCTTGCCGACCTCGCTATTAAAATCGAAGCAATGACCGACGATACCCGCAGCGTGACGCTGCGTGCCCAGACCGAGCGAGGCACCCGCCTGCTCGCCGACGCCGCATGAAGGCGACCGGACTGAAGCGCCGCGTGCTGCTGCAGGGCGGCAGCATCGCGCTGCTGCTGGGCCTGCACGAGATCGCCCGTGGCGCCACCATCATGGCGGTGCGCGTCTGGCCGGCCGCCGACTACACCCGCGTCACGATCGAATCCGATGGCCGGCTCAGCTCGCAGCAGCTGGTGGTCGGCAGCCCGCCGCGGCTGGCGGTCGACATCAACGGCATCGAGCTCAACCCGGCCCTGCGCGAGCTGGTCGGCAAGATCAAGCCCGACGATCCCTTCATCAACGGCTTGCGCGTGGGCCAGTTCGCGCCCGGCGTGGTGCGCATCGTGTTCGACCTCAAGCAGGCGGTGGCGCCGCAGGTGTTCTCGCTGGCACCGGTGGCGGCCTACCGCGACCGGCTGGTGCTCGACCTGTATCCGCAGCAGGCGATCGATCCGCTCGAGGCCCTGATCACCGAGCGCATGCGCGAAGCGCCCAGGGCACCGGCCGCACCGGCGCCCGCTGCAGGAGCGACCGATCCGCTCGGCGAACTGATGGCGCAACAGGCCGCGCGGCCTCCGGTCTCGGTCAGCCAGGCCAATCGGCCGTCGGCACCGGTCGGCCCGCTGCCGATGCCGATGCCGCCGGCCGGCCCGCCGCCCGCGGCACCGGCCGTGGCCGGCAACGGCGCGACCTCGAGCCAGACCGACCGCATCATCATCGTCGCGCTCGATCCGGGCCATGGCGGCGAGGACCCCGGCGCGATCGGATCGAACGGCACGCGCGAAAAGGACATCGTGCTGCAGATCGCGCATCGCCTGCGCAGCCGCATCAACGCCAGCAGCGTCAACGGCAACCCGATGCGCGCCTACCTCACGCGCGACGCCGACTTCTTCGTGCCGCTGGGCGTGCGCGTGCAGAAAGCGCGGCGGGTGCAGGCCGACCTGTTCGTCAGTATCCACGCCGACGCCTTCACCACCCCCGAGGCCCGCGGCGCCAGCGTCTTCGCGCTGAGCCAGGGCGGCGCCTCGAGCAGCGCCGCGCGCTGGCTCGCCAACAAGGAAAACCAGGCCGACAAGGTCGGCGGCGTGAACGTCGGCAATCACGAGGTGCAGGTGCAGCGCGCGCTGCTCGACATGAGCACCACGGCGCAGATCAACGACAGCATGAAGCTCGGCGGCGCGATGCTCGGCGAGATCCGCGGCATCGGCGCGCGGCTGCACAAGCCGCAGGTCGAGCAGGCCGGCTTCGCGGTGCTGAAGGCGCCCGACATCCCGAGCGTGCTGGTCGAGACCGCCTTCATCAGCAACCCCGAGGAAGAAGCCAAGCTGCGCAGCACGGCCTACCAGGAAGACCTCGCGGATGCGCTGATGCGCGGCATCCAGCGCTACTTCGCGCAGAACCCGCCGCTGGCGCGCAGCCGGCAGCTGTAACTGTAGCGCGGCCCGCGCCGCTACTCGGCCTCGATCCCGGCCGCCTTCACGATGCGGCCCCACTTCTGCGATTCGGCGGCCTGGAACTTCGCCAGTTCCTCGGGCGAGCTGGTGAAGACCTCGGTGCCGGTCGGCTCGTAGAAGGCGGTCTTCGCGGCCTCGCTCCGCGCCGCCTTCACCAGCAGTTCGTTGAGGCGCTTGACGACCGCGGGCGGCGTCTTCGCCGGTGCATAGGCGGCGAACCAGTAGCCCATCTCGTAGCCCTTGACGCCGGCCTCCGAGATCGTCGGCACATCCGGTGCCAGCGGCGAGCGCTTGGCGCCCGAAACCCCCAGCGCCCGCAGCTTGCCGGCCTTGACCTGCGGCAGCCCGGTGGCGCTGTCGGTGATCATCATGTGGATCTGGCCGCCCAGCAGGTCGGTCACAGCCAGCGTGTTGCTCTTGTAGGGCACGTGCAGCAGCTGGATGCCGGCCATCTGCTGCAGCAGCTCGCCGGCCATGCGGCTCGACGAGCTGCCGCTGCCGAAGCTGTACTTGCCCGGCTCCTTCTTCGCCAGCGCGACGAACTCGGCCACCGTCTTGGCCGGGAAGGACGGATTCACGACCATGATCTGCCCGCCCTTGCCCAATGCGGCGACCGGCGCATAGTCCTTCACGGGATCGTAGGGCAGCTTCTTGAACAGGTGCTCGTTGGCGGCGTGGGTCGTGTTGGTGGTGATCAGCACGGTGTAGCCGTCGGCCGGCGCCTTGGCGACCTGCTGCGAGGCGATGAAGCCGCTGGCGCCGGCCTTGTTGTCGATCACCACCGGCTGCTTCGTCTCGGCCGTGACGCCGTTGCCCAGCGCGCGGGCGATCTGGTCGGTCGCGGTGCCGGCCGCGAAGGGAACGACGAAGGTGATGGCCTTGTCCGGAAAGGACTGGGCCTGGACCCACGGCGGCGTGAAGGCCAGGACGGCCGCGGCGAGCAGGCCCAGGTTGAAGCTTTTCATTGTGTGTCTCCGGGAGGTTGGAACGGTTCGATGGGAAGGTCGGGAACTCAGGGCGGCTCGTCGCCCGCGAGATGGTGTGCCAGCGCCGCCGGCACATCGATCGGCATGTCCAGCAGCAGGAAGGACAGCGACTTGCCGTGCGTGTCGAGGTTCAGCGCATCGTTGACGCCGCCGTCGAGCACGCCGTCGAGCACGAAGTTCATCGCCTGCAGCTTCGGCAGCAGGAAGCGCTGGACCCGGCTCGGCGCGCGGTGGCGGAACTGCGCCGCCACGCGCTCGGGCGTGATCTGCGCCACCAGCAGCGGGTAGAGCGCCGGGTGCCAGGCGATCACGCTGATGTTGGAGCGATCGCCCTTGTCGCCGGTGCGGCCATGCGCCGCCCGATAGAGCGGCAGCGTGATGATGTCATTCGTCATGCCGCGGCCTCCTCGATCATCTCGAAGCCCACCGGCACCGCCTCGCGCGGCAGCAGGCACGACAGCGTGTTGAGCCGCGGCGTGAGCGCGGTGCGCACGCCGCCGCCGCCGGCCGGGCCGCAGGTGTAGAGCGCCATCACCTCGCGCGCCAGCCGCTCGGCCTGGGCGCGCTGCGCATGCGTCGCGGCGACGCGCAGGCGCACGTCGCGCAGACCCGCATCGGGCGTGGCGGCCAGCGCACGGCCGGCGTCGTCGCCGAGGATGCTGAGCGCGCCGATCAGGTCGACGCGCAGCCGCAAGCCGTCGAGCCGCTCGCGCAGCACTTCAGCGGCCAGCCTGGCACGCGCCTCGGCCCGCGGGCCCGCGTAGGAAATCTCGCCTTCGGCCAGCCAGCCGCCTTCGTGGCAGACGTTGACCTTGTAGTGCGCAGGGCGCGCATGGCCGCGCACGCCGCGCAGCGCCACGCGGTCGGCGCCGAGGCCTTCGACCTCCGCCTCGGCGATGTCGGCGACGACATCCGGCGTCAGGTAGGCGGCGGGATCGTGCACTTCGTAGAGCAGCTGCTCCTTGACGGTCGCCTCGGTCACCAGGCCACCGGTGCCGTCGGCCTTGCCGATCGTGCAACTGCCATCGGCCGCGATCTCGGCGATCGGGAAACCGACCCGCGCGAGCCCTGGCACGTCCTTGTAGCCGGGATCGGCAAAGTAGCCGCCGCAGACCTGGGCGCCGCATTCCAGCAAGTGCCCCGCCATCGTGGCCCGGCCCAGCTTCTCCCAGTCGTCGGCGCGCCAGCCGAAATGCGACAGCGCCGGGCCGACGGTCAGCGAGGGATCGGCGACGCGGCCGCAGACCACGACCTGCGCGCCCGCATCGAGCGCGGCCGCGATCGGGTCGGCGCCGATATAGGCGTTGGCGCTGACCAGCCGGATGCCGTCCATCTGCGCGCCGAGTTCGCGCCGCAGCAGCGCGAGCTGCCCGGGCGCCGAAAGGTCGTCGCCCTGAACCACCGCGATCTTCGGCGGCGCGGTGCCGAGTTCGCGGGCCATGCGCGCGATGTGCCGCGCGGCGGCGCGCGGATTCGCGGCGCCGAAGTTGCTCACGATGCGGATGCCGTGCGCCAGACAGCGCGCCAGCACCGGGCGCAGCATGGCGTCCAGCAGCGGCTCGTAGCCGGCCTCGGGATCGGCACGGCGGCGCAGCTGCGCCAGCGCCAGCGTGCGTTCGGCCAGGGTTTCGAAGATCAGGAAGGCGCGCTGGCCCGCAGGGCCCCGGGCCAGCCGCGCGATCAGCGTGTCGACCACCGGACCGGCCGCATCGGTGCGGTCGCCCGAGAAGCCGGCGGCGCAACCGATGAGGAGCGCGGGACGTTCGGTGGAGCTCATACGCGCTGCACTGTAGACCCGGGAATATCATCCGTGAAATCGAAAGTTCAGATCAATTGATCCGCAAATCAAATAAGCCATGAAGCACCCGGACCTGTCCAGCCGGCAGCTGCGCGCCTTCCTCGCGCTCGCCGAGCAGCGCAACTTCACGCGTGCGGCCCAGACCTGCCATCTGTCGCAGCCCGCCTTCAGCGCGTTGATCCGCACGCTGGAGGAAACGCTGGGCACCCGGCTCTTCGACCGCGACACGCGCAGCGTGCAACTCACGCCCGAAGGGCGGCTGTTCGAGAGCCCGGCGCGGCGCCTGCTGGACGACATGGGCAGCGCGCTGGCCGACCTGGCCGACCATGTCGAACGCCGCACGGGCCGGGTGCGCGTGGCGGCCCTGCCCTCGCTGGCCGCGGGCTGGCTGCCGGCGATCTTCAAGGAGTTCCAGCAGCGCTGGCCGGGCATCACGCTGGAGCTCGACGATGCACTGTCGGACGCCTGCATCGCGCTGCTGCGCGGCGGCCGGGTCGACTTCGCGCTCGCTGCCTCGGACGCCGGCACGGCCTCGGCCAGCGACCTGGTGGCGCGCCGGCTCTGCAGCGACCGCTTCCACCTGGTGTGCCGCGCCGACCATCCGCTGGCCACCGAGCCGCGCCTGACGCTGAAGAAGCTCGCGCCCTGGCCCTTCATCCAGATGACACGCAACAGCAGCGTGCGGCAGTCGATCGACGCCGTGCTGCATCCGCTGCGGCTCCAGACCACCTTCGAGGTCGAGCACCTGGCCACGGTGATGGGACTGGTCGAGGCCGGCCTGGGGATCAGCGCGGTGCCGGCCCTGACGCTGTTCCACTTCCGGCGCGACACGCTGGTGACGCGGCCCCTGGTGCACGCGGCGCTCCAGCGCACGGTCTACATCGTGCAGCGGCGCGACGGCAGCCTGTCGGTGGCGGCGCAGGCGCTTCACGCGCTGATCGTGGCGCGGCTCGGCAGCCTGAAACCCGCTTGAGCCGAGGGTTTGCCGCTCACGCAGCGACCGCGCATTCGCTCAACAGGCCGGGGCCTGCTCCTACATGCGGGGCACGGCGTTTCCGAACAATGAGTTCATCCAATCATTGAAAGGTGGACATCATGCAGACGAGACTCTGGATCGTGGCCGCAGCCACCGCGGGCATCATGACCCTGGCCGGCTGTGCCGGCGGGCCCAACCAACAGCTCGGTACCGCGGGCGGCGCGGTGGGTGGCGCGCTGATCGGCAATGCGATCGGCGGCAACACGGCCGCGACGGTCGGCGGCGCCGCCGTCGGCGGCCTGATCGGCAACCAGGTGGGGCGCAACATCGACGAGCGCAACCAGCAACGCTACTACTACCCGTCGAACAGCTACTACCCGAACAACGGCCCGCGCTATTGAACGGGGCCCGGGTTAACGAAAAGCGCGTCCCCGACGCGCTTTTTAGCGAACAGTCGACGCGCTGCGTGCGCGCCAGGCACCGAACAGCGCGATCAGTCCGGGCACCAGGATCAGCGCCCAGATGACCTTCTCGAGGTTGTCCTTGACAATCGGCAGATTGCCGAAGAAGAAGCCGACCGTGCACAGGCCCACCACCCACAGCAGCGCACCCGCGACGTTGAACAGCGTGAACTTGGTGCGGGTCATGTCGGCCACGCCCGCCACGAAAGGCGCGAAGGTGCGGATGAAGGGCAGGAAGCGCGCCGCGATGATCGTGACGCCGCCGTAGCGCTCGTAGAAGGCGTGCGCCTGGTTGAAGGCATTGCGGTTGAAGAGGCGCGAGTTCTCCCACTGGAAAACCTTCGGCCCGAAGTAGCGCCCGATGCTGAAGTTGCACTGGTCGCCCAGGATCGCCGCCGCCAGCAGGATCGGCACCGCCAGGCCAAAGCTCATCAGGCCCGCGCCGCAGAGCGCGCCAACGATGAACAGCAGCGAGTCGCCGGGCAGGAAGGGCATCACCACCAGCCCGGTCTCGACGAAGACGATCAGGAACAGCAGCCCGTAGACCCAGGGCCCATAGGCGATGACGAAGGCTTCGAGGTGTTTGTCGACATGCAGGATGAAGTCGACGAGAAAGGCGATGATTTCCATGGCGCGCATTATCCAGTTCGCCGGAACACGCCCTTCTAGAATGTCCCCGTGAGCGCTCTTCCCTCTTCCATCGCCCCCGCCGCGCGGCGCCCGATCCGCGAGCTTCCCGACGAACTGATCAGCCAGATCGCGGCCGGCGAAGTGGTCGAGCGGCCGGCCTCGGTGGTGCGCGAGCTGCTCGACAACGCGCTCGACGCCGGCGCCAGGCAGATCACCGTGCGGCTTTCGGCCGGCGGCGTACGCCTGATCTCGGTCGAGGACGACGGCCTGGGCCTGCCGCGCGAGGAACTGCCGCTGGCCCTGCGCCGCCACGCCACCAGCAAGATCGCCAGCCTGGGAGACCTCGAGATCGTCGGCACGATGGGCTTTCGCGGCGAGGCGCTGGCCGCCATCAATGCCATCGCCGAACTCAGCGTGCAGTCGCGCTTCGCGGGTGCCGACGGCGCCTTCGCGCTCGACGGCCGCACCGGCGAGCTGCGGCCGGTGGCGCGTGCCACCGGCACCACGGTCGAGGTGCGCGAGCTGTTCTTCGCGACGCCGGCGCGGCGCAAGTTCCTGAAGACCGACGCCACCGAACTCGCCCATTGCATCGAGGCGGTGCGCCGCCATGCGCTGGCGCGTCCCGAGGTCGGCTTCTCGGTCTGGCACGACGGCCGGCTGGTCGAGCAGTGGCGCGCCGCCGCCGAGCGCGACCAGCGCCTGGCCGACACGCTGGGCGACGACTTCGTGAAGCACAGCGTGGCGGTCGACCGGCAGGCCGGGCCGGTGCGCGTGACCGGCCGCGCCGGCATTCCCGATGCGGCGCGCTCGCGCGCCGACCAGCAGTTCTTCTATGTCAACGGCCGCTTCGTGCGCGACAAGGTGCTGTCCCACGCGGTGCGCAGCGCCTACGAGGATGTGCTCCACGGCCAGCGCCAGCCGGTGTACGCGCTCTATCTCGAGATCGATCCGGCCCGGGTCGATGTCAACGTGCACCCGACCAAGATCGAGGTCCGCTTCCGCGACGGCCGCGAGGTGCACCAGGCGGTTCGCCACGCGATCGAGGACGCGCTGGCCGCGCCGCGGGCCGGCGAAGCGGCCGCGGCGGCGCTGGCCGAACCCTTCTTCAAGCCGAGGCTGGCGCCCGCGTCGGCCTCCTGGACCCAGCCGGCCATGCACTTCGGCGGCGAGCGCGGGCTCGGCGATGCGGCGGCCATGTGGCCGGCCGCGCCGCGCGTCGCGCCGGCGCAGGATCCGGCGCCGGCCTTCGCTTCGGAGGCTGCAGCGGCCTTCTCGCC
>NZ_JBFUCJ010000138.1:0-16020 GCF_056405295.1 Variovorax sp. P1_H2
GCCCCCGCCGCCGCGATCGCCCGCGGCCTCGGCCACAGGAGTCCACGCGAAGCTGACCAAGACCAGAACGGCCAGAGGCGCCGCAAGCATCTTGCTGAATGATCCATTCATGGTGGCGCTCCTCTACTTGGACTTCACCGGAACAATTTCGATTCGGGTCGCCCCCTTGGGGGGGGTGAATCTGAACGTCGCATCGTTGAAGGCTGGTTTCAGATTCCATTCCATGAGGCTGATCGATTGCGGGCGCTCATCGTCGCCACGGTTGGTGATCACGAGCTTGCGAGGCAAGGGATTGCTGCCCGTCGTGATCCAGATCTGCCAATCAAAATTTCCCTGGCGAAAGGCGTAGTGGTCGCAGAGACTGTTCCCGATGAAGTCCTGCCCGGCATTCATCGCCGATTCGATCTTGTCGACCGGCGCTGCCGGGGTGCCCCACGTGAACAGGTCGGACAGCGGGATCTCGACGCCGTACCGCTCTTCCAGCTTGCCTACGAGGACGCTGTTGGACTCGGAGAACTCGACTGTCGAGTAGTACTTCTGCGCGGGAACGTAGAGCGCGACCGTCTTGCCGTCATAGAAGATTTCGCGCTCTGAGCGAACACTCCACATGCGTGCGCGCAGCTTGTTCGGACGCTCCGCATCGACCGTTGCCGAAGCCGTGTGCATCAGTTTCTGGCCGTCGCTCAGAACGCGCTCGCCCGTCAGCTGAGTCGATGCCCGGAAGCGATCAAGCGTCTGCAAGAAGGCGCCCATGTCCTTGAGCGCCTGGATCGAAGCCGGATCGACGGGATTGGCGGCGGGCGGCGGGGCCGTGGCCGCCGGGGCAGTTTGTGCGTCAACGACTGGGGCAGTCAGCATCAGGGCCAGCACGGGTGCTACAAGTCTTCCGAGTTTCATCTGTACTCCTTGGGGATGAATGGACTCCGCGAAGCGCCTGTCGCAGGCCCGATCCGGCTTGTCAGTTGATCGAGAGCGCCACCGCTTCAGTGTAGGTCGCGTGCACCTGATCGCCAACCTTGATCATTGGTCGACGCGGTGATTTCCGTGCCGGATTGGTCTTTCGAAATAGCCAGGGGCAGCAAGCTGCCGAGCAGCACCGAAACCGTGAGCGATGTCAGAGGTTTCATCAGAATTCCTTTCTCGATGTGGCGAGCCACGCCGAGAATTTTCCGCCGCGCCACGGTCGCCGCGTTGACGATTGTCAATTCAGCGGATCTACCGGATACCTGCAGTACCGCGCGCTCGACGCGTCCAATGTCCTGGTCACCCAGGGGGCTGGGCGGGCGCGGACAACCGCGTCGTGGTGCCGCCGCTGGACACGGCGCCCGAGCCATCGCCCGTACCCGTATTGACGCTCGGAGGCAATTGGTTCAGTCTCGCCGTTCCGGAACCAGCGGAGCAGGCGGTGTCGCAGTGGTTGGGGCATCGAGTCAGCCCGCGTCGCGACGGAGGTTGCAATGAATGCTGATCGTGGTGCGTTTCGCAGTTCCAAGACTCGACTCGTTGTCTCATTGACCCTGTGGGCCATGGCCGCGTTCGCCGCGTTGCCTCAGGCGGCTTCTGCCGACGTCCCCTACTTCTACATCGTCAATTCGGGCACCCGCATGATGGCCGAGGTCCTCGCGCACCGGACCGACGATGGTGCTCCGGTTGTCCTTTGGCCGAACGACGGTGGCCCGAGCCAGCAGTTCAGCGTCCAATGGCTACCTCGTCCGGGCAATCCGGAGCCATTGCAAGAGCAGTGGTTCCTGCTGCGGGCGAAGCACTCAGGCAAATGCCTGAAGACCAACGGCTTTCGATCCGGTGCAGCGATAGTCCAGGATACGTGCAGTGGAGACGCTTCTCAGATGTGGAGGGTGCGGGCCGTGGTCATGACGGCGGCAGAATGCCCCACCCGAATTCAGTGCGGCGTTGGACGCCGCATGGTCCTGGAGAACTATCACGATCGCGGGCGGCGATGCCTGGATGCGGCGAACGGTCACCTTCCCGGCCTGCCCGAACAAGGTGCCAGCTTACAGGCCTGGGACTGTATTGCCAGATTCAGCGCACCCAACGCTGCCAATCAGGAGTGGGAGTTGGTGGACGTGCAGGTATGGGACGCTCCCTTCGTCGTCAGGTGAACCCCTGGACATGACGACTGGAGCCCGGAGGCCGACCACGGCGCGGCCCGCTCAGTCCAATCCCCAGACCTTGAGGGTGGCCGTCGGTGCATTACCAAGGATCTTGTACTGGACCGTCACCGACGTGAGGCGCCCCTTGCGCCCCGGAGCATCTGCCGGAGCGGTCTGTCCCCCTGACTTCAGGATCCCGACATCCTTCAACGTGTCGTCTCTGCGATTGTCCCAGTTGAGGACGAGCGTTGTGATCTGCACGTCAGCGCCCTCGACAGAGAGCTTCACCTGCTTGACGTCCTTGTCCCATCGACCCCCTGCGCTCTTGATCGCTGCGCTTGGATCGGTGGACTTGATCGTCTGCTCGCCGAGCACGAACCACTCGTCAGCTGCTCTTGCGCTGCCCATGGCGCCCATCAGGGCGACGGACGCGACAACGAAAGAGGCCATCAAAGCGTGAATCTTCGTCTTCATCGAGGTCCCCTCTATCCCCGGTTGACCCGGGATCGGTGTCCGCCGCCTTCGGCTGGCAGCCATTTCAGGGGCGGCGAGACGAAAAGACTACAGAACCCGCTGCTCCGCGAAATCCCGGACTATCCGTCGGTACGGCTGACGTCACGGGCCTGGCCAAGCGCAGCCTGCTTCTTATCCAGATACTTGATGATCCGGTAGCGCATCTGCGTGTGGCCGAAGCTCCGGTCCTTGGAAACCTCGCCGGTGGAGTTGGGCGTGGCGGCGCTCAGGTCTACTGGCAMTGGCCGGTGATGCCGGCCATGCTGGATTCGACGCCGCGGAAACTCACCATTGAACCGGGTCCACTGGCGGCCGGTCGTACGAGGGCGGCCGAGCCGCTGGGCGGCTGCTGGCCTGGAACGAAGACATCGAATGCCGTGTCGTTCGCGAACACGTACTGCGCATAGACCGTCTGGCCGGAATTCGTCGCCCATTTCTGCATGATGCACAGAGCGGCCGCCTTGGGGGCAAGCTGGCTTTGGCCTACGGGACTGACGGGTGCTGCTGGGGGGGGCGGTGGCTTGCTGGCGCACCCGGAGACTGCAATGACCAATGCGGCTAAGGCAAGTTTCATGGTAGTGGCTCCATAAAAAATCGCACAAGGGACCGACGGTTTCGTACGAGACCATTCGCCACCTGACAGCGCGACGACGTCGTGGCTCGGACTACTTGGTAGTCTAGGCCGCCAAATGCAAAGCTGAGCATTTCAAGGTACGCATTTGTATCTGTTTCGGACAGTGGTGACGCGCGCAGTTGGGGCTACCGGTGCTTCCAGACCTTCCAGACCGAGAGGATCAGAAGCTGCCGTCCTTGTTGCATCGAGAAGGCCGCATGTCGTGGACAGTGACGAATCCGGCAACCGACTCCAGCACCGCCCTGGCGATCGCCATGAGGTTCCCGTGAGCGGTCATTCGTGCCATCATGAACTTCCGGTGGCAGAAGTTCACTTTTGGGCTTGGCTTTGCGCTTGCAGTGCCTGACATCGTCGCTTCGACCTTCGAGCAGGATTCGCAGACAGAGGCCTCCGGCGAAGCAAACAGGAGCATACAAATGATCGATTCGAGAAACGGATTTTGGAGCCGGACAGTCGAAGTGCTCGCCGCAGCCGGCATTACTGCCCTATCGGGGGGCGCTGCTCTGGCAACCGATCAGGCGCAGCAGCGCCAACAAGGCAGGGCAGTGAATCAGGATGCCAAGCAGGACTCGCGCTCGACCAAGGTCGACTGCAGGGCGGACAACCAGCAGAGCAACCCCGCGTGCCGACAGGACAAGCGCGACACCAAGCAACAGGGTCGCCAGGACAAGCGGGACATCAAGTACTAACTTGGCTTTCCCCGGGGCATCCAGCGACTGCACATACCTCAGCGGCCCGTGCTTGCGGCTGCCGCGTGCCTACCAGTTTGACCACGCGCCCGCGCCAGAGCCATCGCGCCGGAGCCTTCTCGCTCAGCAGGCGCCCTGTCTGGCGCGCGAGCGCACTGACACGGGCCGCTATTGCGCGGGTCTTACAGCGGGTGCGCCGCGCAGGTCGATGTCGGAAAAATAGGAGATCCCGCGAGCCTTGGTGTTGTCCGAGTCGGCCTGGATCGCGACCCCCACCACGTCCGGCAACGTATCGCCGGCCTCGGCGCCGAAGGCTCGCTTGTAGTCGGGCAGCAGGTTGCGGCGCTCGGTCAGCCAGCCGCCGGCCTTGTCAGTCGCGCCTGATTCGATCACGTCCATGCGGATGCGCTTGGTGAAGGCGTTGTCGAATTCGCTGCCCTTGCTTTCCTTGACGTCCCAGACGTAGCAGAGGGTTTGGGTGGGCACCGATTCGCCGGTCGTGGTGCTCCCCACTGCGAGCTTGGTGCGCTCGCCCAACGACAGACGGTTGGCCGGGAAGTCGAAGTAGACACAGAGCTTGGCCGCGCCGTCGTCGCCGCTCTTGGTGTGCAGATCGGCGCCGGCCACGAATTGCTCGACCTTCCAGCGCCAGGCCAGCGTGGCCTCTTCGTTGAGCTGAACCCGCGTGGAATGGACCAGGTTGCCGTAGGACTGGTCGGCATCGACCTTCAGCACCTTCTGGCCATCGAGCTGCGTGATCTCGAACTTCGTCGGCGCCTTGTTGGGCAAGGTCGCGAAGCGCCACGGCGCGGGCGCCTGCGGACCCGGAGCGGTCGAGAACGGCGTCAACAGGCCCTCGGCGCGCGCGGTTGGGGCGACCATGCAGACCAGCGCGGCCGCAACAGGCAACACCGCAGAGGCGAGCGAACGCCGTTGGCGCCCAAACCGGAATCTCGTGTCGTTCATGGCTGGCCTCTATGGCTGGTGGATGGGAAATGGGCGCTTTGCGCCCGCCAACACGGAGTGTGATCCAGGCGCGCGACAAGATAAATACCCCATCGGGAACCCGCGCAAGACGCCTTTTGTCCTGCGGCGCCCCTCTGCGGTCCATCGTTGACCCGCCCGGGGCCAGGTCCGGGCCCCCGACGGCTTGAGCATGGTCAATTGCCGGCACCGGCAGCGGTCCTAAGATCCGCCGCGGTCGCTGACCTTGTCAGCAAGGAAGACCTGCTCCAGGCGCTGCGCCGCGCGTTCGCGTGAGGCATAGCACCTTGGTCGTATTCCATGTCGCAACGGCGGGGCGAACACTCGCGCAATCGTTGAAAGGATCACCATGTCACGGACCAGGAACTCAGTGGGCACCGCACTGCCGTCGGCCGACATCGAGCGGACCCGCCCGGCCGCCATTTCCGCTTCCGCGGTTGCGGCCATTGCGCTCTCGGTCGCGATCCTGGGCGCAACCCCGGTCTCGGCGCAGAAGGTGACCGGCACGCCGGGATCGCCGAGCGCCAGCACGAGCATCGACGGCAGCCAGCTGCCGCCGCCCGACCCGAAGTTCGGCGGCGTGATCAAGAACGACGCGCTGCAGTCCAAGCCATGGTGGGCGCCGCGTATCGTGCCGCCCAAGGGCGCGCCGAACATCCTGCTGATCATCACGGACGACGCCGGCTTCGGCGTGCCCAGCACCTTCGGCGGCGTCATCCCGACGCCGACGATGGACCGCATCGCCAACGAAGGCCTGCGCTACAACCGGATGTTCTCGACCGCGCTGTGCTCGCCGACGCGCGCTGCGCTGATCACCGGACGCAACCATCACTCGGCCGGCTTCGGCGTGATCTCCGAGCAGTCCACGGGCTTCCCAGGCTACAACAGCATCATCGCCAAGGACAAGGCCACCATCGGGCGCATGCTGCTCGACAACGGCTACGCCACCTCGTGGTTCGGCAAGGACCACAACGTTCCGGCCTTCGCGGCCAGCCAGGTCGGGCCCTTCGACCAATGGCCCGGCGGGATGGGTTTCGAGTACTTCTACGGCTTCATCGGCGGCGACGCCAACCAGTGGCAGCCGAACCTGTTCCGCAACACGACCCAGATCTATCCGTTCGAGGGCAAGCCGGGCTGGAACCTCGTGACCGGGATGGCCGACGACGCCATCGACTACATGTCGCGGATGCACCAGATCCAGCCGGACAAGCCGCTGTTCATCAAGTACGCCCCGGGCGCCACGCATGCGCCGCACCATCCGACCAAGGAGTGGGTGGACAAGATCAGCGCGATGCACCTGTTCGACGACGGCTACGAAAAACTGCGCGAGCGCATCTTCGAGAACCAGAAGAAGCTCGGCGTGGTCCCGAAGGACGCCAAGTTGGCGCCGTGGCCGAAGGACAAGCTCAAGGAATGGGACTCCCTCTCGGCCGACGAGAAGAAGCTGTTCATCAAGCAGGTCGAGGTCTTCGCCGCCTACGCGGCCTACAACGACCACGAGATCGGGCGCGTGATCCAGGCCTTCCAGGACCAGGGCAAGCTCGACAACACGCTGGTCATCTACATCAACGGCGACAACGGCACCAGCGCCGAGGGCGGGCCGCTGGGAACGCCCAACGAGGTCGCGTTCTTCAATGGCCTCAACGAGCTGCCGGTCGATGTGCAGATGAAGTTCTACGAGGTCTGGGGCACCGACCAGACCTACAACCACATGTCGGCCGGGTGGTCGTGGGCCTTCGATACGCCGTTCTCGTGGTTCAAGCAGAACGCCTCGCAGCTCGGCGGCGTCAACCAGAACATGGTGGTGTCGTGGCCCGCGCGCATCAAGGACAAGGGGGCGCTGCGCGAGCAGTTCGTGCATGTCATCGACGTGGTGCCGACGATCCTCGAGGCGGCCGGCATCCGCGCGCCGCAGATGGTGGACGGCATCAAGCAGGCACCGATCGAAGGCACCAGCTTCGCCTACACCTTCGATGCGGGCAACGCCAAGGCGCCGTCGAGGCACCGGACCCAGTACTTCGAGATGATGGGCCAGTGGGCGCTGTACCGCGACGGCTGGTTCCTCAGCACCCAGGTCAACCGCGCCCCCTGGGAGGCTTTCGGAGCGGCGAATCCGGACCCGCTGAACAACCAGGTGCTGGAGCTGTACAACCTGAACAGCGACTTCAGCCAGACCGCCAACCTCGCGGCCGGCAATCCGCAAAAGGTGAAGGAGCTGAAGCAGATGTTCGTCGCCGAGGCGAAGAGGCACCAGGTCTTCCCGATGGATGCGTCGGTGGCGGCGCGCATCGTGGCGCCGCGGCCGAACATCACCGCGGGCCGCACCGAGTTCGTTTACACGCGGCCGATGGTCGGCCTGCCGCAGGGTGATTCGCCGATGCTGCTGAACGCCTCCTACACGATCAGCGCCGACATCGAGGTGCCGCAGGGCGGGGCCGAAGGCATGATCCTGACCTCCGGCGGGCGCTTCGCCGGCTATGGCTTCTATCTGCTGAAGGGCAAGCCGGTGTTCCTGTGGAACCTGGTCGACCTGAAGCGGGTGAAGTGGGAGGGCCCCGAAGTCCTGGCGCCCGGCAAGCACCTCGTGGAGTTCGACTTCAAGTACGACGGCCTGGGCGTCGGGACGCTGGCGTTCAACAACATGAGCGGCCTGGGCCGGCCCGGCACCGGGACCCTGAAGGTGGACGGCCAGGCGGTGCAGACGATCACCATGGACCACACGCTGCCGATGATCCTGCAGTGGGACGAGAGCTTCGACATCGGCTCCGACACGCTGACCGGCGTCAACGATGCCGACTACAAGCCGCCGTTCCCACTGACCGCGAAGCTCAACAAGTTGACGATCAAGGTCGACCGGCCGACACTGTCGCCGGCAGACATCCAGAAGCTGGAGAGTGCGCAAGCGACCGCGGTGGATGGCAAGCCATTGAATCGCGTGCAGCCGGGGCCGCATTGAGCGGCCGGCGGCGGCGGATGCGCCGGCCACGACACCAGCCTACCGGGGAAGCTCATGACGAATCGACGCACCTTCGTTGGCTCCGCGAGCTTGATCGCTTCGGGGTCCGCCCTCGGGCCCGCGTGGGCGCAGACCGCCGACGCGCCTGCGAAGCAGGCCGACTTCCTGTTCGTGCAGACGGCGAACAGCATGACCTACGACAGGACGACCGGCAAACTGACGCTGCAGGGAGTGAGCCCGATCACCGTGTTCTTCTCCGACCGTCCCGAACGCATCGCCGGCAACATGAGGACAGCCGCCTTCGTTCCATTCTGGAGCGCAGGCAAGCAGAGCTTTCTTTCCGATCCGCCCAATGCCGACATTTCCCTGCTCGATGACAAGTCGCTGCGGCAGGCGGTGGCGGTGTTGCAGTCCCCGGTTCTGAAGGGCAACGCGCTGTCCTACACGGTCAGGGTGCTGCAGGGCAACATGCCCGCGAAGGGTGCAGAAGTCTCGGTGTTCATCGATGTCATCGGCATGCCCCTGACGCCGCTGTCCTTTGCCGGTGCCGCGCGCCGGGGCTATCGGCGAGCGGTCATCTACCGCTAGGGCGCGGTTCAGGCTGGCGCCAACGGTGTCCCCGTGGCGTCCGGCGCCTTGCGGCCCTCGAACTCGTCGATGACGTCGGCCACCGAGATCCGGCGCCCGAAGTAGCCCAGGCTTGCTTCGAGCCCTTCGGCGCGCAGGATGTCGCGCACCGCGGCGTGCGCGGCGACCATCCGCATCCGGATGCCTGCCGCGGCAAGCTCCTCGTGCAGCTTGGTCAGCATCTTCGCGCCGGCCAGGTCGACCTGGGGCGAGGTCGAGAGGTCGCAGACCACCAGCTTCAGCGGCGCCGGGGCGGCGCGCAGCATCGCCCGCACGTCCTCGTACACCTGGTCGACGTTGAAGTAGAGCAGGGCCGCGTCGACGCGGAAGACCAGCGCGCCCGGCACCGGCGTGTTGTCGGGATTGCGCTCGATGTCGGAGAACCTCCGGGTGCCCGGTATGCGGCCGAGGGTGGCCACATGCGGATGCGCGACACGACGGATCAGCAGCGCCAGCGACGCCAGCACCGCGACGATCACGCCATGGAGGATGCCGAGCAGGAGCACGGCGATGAAGGCGATCATCGACACCACGAACTCGTAGCGGCTGACCCGCCACAGCCGCTTCATCCCGCCGATGTCGACCAGCCCCTTGACGGCCACGAGCACGATGGCGGCGAGCACGACGTTGGGCAGGTTCTTCAGCCCGTCGGTCAGGAACATCAGGCAGAGGCCGATCGTGGCCGAGGCGAACACCAGGGCCAGCGGCGTCTTGGCGCCGGCCTTGTCGTTCACCGAGGATTGCGAGAGCCCGCCGGCCACCGGGTAGGCCTGGAACAGCGCGGCGCCGAGGTTGGCCGCCCCGAGACCGAGGAATTCCTGGCGCGGGTCGATCTCGTACCGATGCGCTTCGGCCAGGGCGCGCGCGGCCGAGACGCTCTCCACATAAGACAGCAGCAGGCAGGCGAAGGCCAGCGGAACCACGCCTTCGACATCGCGCACCCGCACGGTGGGCAGCTTGAAGTCCGGCAGGCCCTGGGGCAGCGCACCGACGATACTGAAGCCGAGTTCGCCGAGCGGGGTAAACGTGAGCACCAGGATGGAGGCCACCACCACGAACAGCGCCGCCGGCCGGCCCGGCAGGTACTTCTCCGCCAGCAGCAGCAGGACCAGCGCGACCAGGCCGAAGCCGAGCACCGCGAGATGGGTCTCGGGGATCTGGCCGCCGAGGATCAGGAGGCGTTCGAAGAAGCCGTCGCCGCCGCCCTTGACCCCGAACAGCTTGGGCAGCTGGGTCAGCGCGATCGTGAATGCCGCGCCGGCCTTGAAGCCGAGCAGGATGGTCTCGCTGATGAAGCTGACCAGCGAGCTCAGGCGCAGCAGCCACGCCACCACGCACATGGCTGCGATCAGCAACGCGGTCAGCGCGGCGATGCCGGCCCAGCGCTCCGGATCGCCTTGCGCCATGCCGGCCACCGTGACGCCGACCAGCATCGAGATCGCGGAGGTCGGGCCGATTGCCAGTTGGCGCGACGAGCCGAACAGTGCGTAGAACAGGCCGCCGACGAGGTAGCAGTAGATGCCGAACTGCGGCGGCAGGCCGGCCAGCGATGCATAGGCCAGCGACACCGGGATGCCGTAGGCGGCCAGGGTGACGCCGGCGATCGCGTCGTTGGCCAGCCATCTGGATTGATAGGACGGGAGCCACTGCGCCGGGGGAAAGGCAGCGCGCCAGCCGCGCACTTCTGCGTCTTCCGCCAGCGCCCGTGCAGGCTGTGCTTGCTGAGTCATGGATGAACTCCGGCCAGGGTCGAATGGGTATCGGCGAGTATCGAACCCGCCTGGACGGCCCGATTGATCCGCGTCAAGGAAGAGGCGACGGACCCGGGTGATGCGACCCCTCCGCCCAACGCCACTTTTCCCCTTCTCAAACCACCAGCCGGTATCCCACCGCGATTTCGGTGATCAGGTGCCGCGGCTGCGCCGGATCGCGCTCGAGCTTCTGCCGCAGGTGCCCCATGTAGATGCGCAGGTAGTGGCTCTGCTCGCCGTGCGACGGCCCCCAGACCTCGCGCAGCAACTGGCGCTGGGTCAGCACCCTGCCGGCATTGGCCACCAGCACCGACAGCAGCCGGTACTCGGTCGGCGTCAGGTGCACCTCCTCGCCGGCGCGGCGCACCAGGCGCGCACTGCGGTCGATCTCGATTTCGCCGAAGCGGAACACCGCCTCGGCATCCTCGCCGCCGCCCGCAGCGCTGCGCGGCCGGCGCAGGTTGGCGCGCACCCGGGCCAGCAACTCGCCGGTGCCGAAGGGCTTGGTCAGGTAGTCGTCGGCACCGGCGTCCAGCGCGGCGATCTTGTCGGCCTCGTCGATGCGGGCCGACAGCACGATGATCGGCACCGCCGACCAGCCGCGCACGTCCCGGATCAGCGACACGCCATCGCCATCGGGCAGGCCGAGGTCGAGCACCAGCAGGTCCGGCTGGCGGGTGCCCGCCGCCGCGAGCCCATCGCGCAGCGTGCCGGCCTCGTGCACCTGCCAGCCCTCGGCTTCGAGCGCACCGCGCACGAAGCGGCGGATCTGCGGCTCGTCTTCGATCACGATGGCGACGGGTGCGGGCATGGCGTGTTCAGGGGCTGGGTTCGATCGATTCGACGGACTCCGGCGGGGGTCGCCGCGGCAGCGTCACCGTGAATTCTGCCCCGCCGCCCGGCGCATTGGCCGCCGCGATCTCGCCGCCATGGGCGTCGACCACCGCCTTGCAGATCGCCAGCCCGAGCCCGACGCCCGGCGTTGCCGACTCGGCCTGGCCGCGCGTGAACTTGTCGAACAAGGTCTGTTCGCGCCCCTGCAAGCCGCCCGGCAGGCCCGGTCCGTGGTCCCGGATCCGCAGCACCAGCGCGCGCTCTTCGGCCTGCGCGCCGACCTCGATCGGCGCGGCGCCGTACTTGGCGGCATTCTCGAGCAGGTTGACCAGCACGCGTTCGATCAGCACCGCGTCGAACTCCACCAGGGGCAGGTCGGCCGGCAGCGCGGTCTGCACCGCGATGTCGCCGAGCGCCGGGCGCGCCGCCCGGATGGCCGAGCCGACCACTTCCTCCACCGATTGCCAGTCGCGGCGAAGGCTCACCGCGCCGCCGGCAATGCCGCTCTCGAGCCGCGCCATGTCCAGCAGGTTGCTGACCAGGGCGTGCAGCTGGTGCGCCTGGGCGACGATCGCGCGCGCCGCGGCACGTTGCGCGCCGCCGCCCTCGGGCAGCGTCTGCAGCGATTCGGCGAGCGCGATCAGGGCCGTCAGCGGCGTGCGGACATCGTGCGAGATGGCGCCCAGCAGCGCATTGCGAAGGCGTTCCGATTCCATCTCGACCACCGCCTGCTGCGCCACCTCGACATAGTGCACCCGCTCCAGCGCGATGGCGATCTGCCGGGCCAGCGTGTCCAGCTGCTGCGCCTGCTCGGGGATCAGCAGCCAGCGCGCATGCGCGGGTTCCAGCGCCAGCACGCCGCGCACGCGCATCGGCGCCTGGAGCGGCACGTAGTGCCAGGGTTGCGCGGCCAGCGTGGCGGTCCCGAGCCCGGCCGGCTGTCCATGGCGAAAACTCCAGTCGGCCACGCTCGGATCGAAGCCCGGCGGCGCCGCCCGGGGCATCACCAGCCGGTCGTTGGCGTCGGTCACCAGCACCACGGCCTTGCCGCCGAAATGGCCCTGCACCGCCGCCGCGCCCAGCGCCACCACCTGTGAGCTCTCGAGCGCCGCCGACAGCTCGCGCGTCAGTTCGAACAGCGAGCGGGCGCGGCGCTCGCGGCTGCTCGACACGCCCGCCGCGAAGCGCAGCCCCGCGGTGAGCTGCCCCACCAGCAAGCCGACGCCGAGCATGACGGCGAAGGTGACGAGGTACTGCACGTCGCTGACCGCAAACGAGAGCCGCGGCGAGACGAAGAAGAAGTCGAAGGCCGCCACGTTGAGCAGGGCCGAGAAGGCGGCCGGCCCGCGGCCGAAGCGCATCGCCACACCCACCCCGCCGAGCAGGAACAGCATCACGATGTTGGTCAGCTCCAGCATGCCCGCCAGCGGCGTCGCCAGCAGGGTGACGGCGCAGGCGACCGCCGCCGCCCAGGCGTAGCCGGGCCAGCGTGCCGGCGGCGCGTCGGCCCTGTCGGACGACTCGCCGTCGCCTCGCGCGGGCGTGGTGCGGAGATTGGCCAGGCGGCGCGAGCTGTCGGCGCGCGCGACCTCGACGATGTCGATCGTCGGTGCACGGCGCGCCAGTTCGCGCACCAGCGTGGGCGACGGCCACCAGCGGGCCCAGCCCCGGGCCGGCTCGGCCCGGCCGACCACCAGCGTGGCGCAATTGAGCTGCTGCGCCTGGGCCGCCAGGGCCTCGGCGACGTCGACGCCGGTCAGCACCGCGGTCTGCGCCCCCAGCTGCTCGGCCAGCTTGAGCACCGCGAGGATGCGGTCGCGCTGCCCGGCGGCCAGCCGCTGCAGCCTCGGCGTCTCGACGTAGGCGGCGTGCCAGCGCACATTGAGCTGGCCGGCCAGCCGTGCCGCCGTGCGCACCGTCTGCCCCGCGCCTTCGTGCGGGCCGACACAGGCCAGCAGGGCGCCCGAGGTGTTCCAGGCCGGCGGCCCCGCATCGCCCTGTGGTCCGGACTGCTCGACCCGCCAGCCGCGCACGTCGTCCTCCACGTGTTCGGCGGTGCGCCGGAGCGCGATCTCGCGCAGCGCGATCAGGTTGCCCTTGCGGAAGAAGTTCTGCGCCGCCCGCTCGGCCTGCTGCGGCAGGTAGACCTTGCCGGCCGCCAGCCGCGCCATCAGCTCGTCGGACGTGACATCGACCAGCACCACCTCGTCGGCCTCGTCGAGCACCGTGTCGGGCACGGTCTCGTGCACCCGAACGCCGGTGATCGCACCCACCGTGCCGTTGAGGCTCTCGAGATGCTGCACGTTGAGCGCCGACCAGACCTCGATGCCGGCGGCCAGCAGCTCCTGCACATCCTGCCAGCGCTTGGCGTGGCGCGAGCCCGGTGCGTTGGAGTGCGCCAGTTCGTCGACCAGCAGCACCGCCGGCTTGCGGGCCAGCGCGGCATCGAGGTCGAATTCCTTCAGCGTGCGGCCACGGTACGGGACGTCCCGCGGCGGCAGCGTCTCGAGGCCGGCGAGCAGGGCCGCCGTCTCGCTGCGGCCGTGGGTCTCCACCACCCCCAGCACCACGTCGCGGCCCGCCGCATGCTCGCGCTGCGCCGCGCTCAGCATGGCCCAGGTCTTGCCGACACCCGCACTGGCGCCGAAGTAGATGCGCAGCTTGCCCCGGCGCGCGCGTTCGTCCTCGGAGCGCAGCTGGGCGAGGAGGGCGTCGGGGTCGGGGCGGGTGTCGTCGATCATGAAAGGTGCGCGGCGCTGGAGGTTATCTCATCGGCCGGTCTTTCGGCGCCCTGCGATGCGCGTGGCGCTGCGCGGTGCCTGGTCCTCATTTCGCGGCATCGAGCGCCAGGTTGAGCGCCAGCGCGTTCACGCGCAGCTCGCCGAGAAGGCCCCACAGCGGCGCCTCGGTGTGGGCGTCGATCAACCGTTCGACCGTGTCCAGCGGCAGCTGGCGAATGCGCGCCACGCGCGGCGCCTGGTAATGCGCCGCGGCCGGGCTGATGTGCGGATCGAGCCCGCTCGCGGAGCTCGTGACCAGGTCGACCGGCACCGCCGCCGGGTTGCCCGGATCGGCCGCGCGCAGTGCCTCGACGCGGCCCTTGACCGCCTCGGCCAGCGCCGGGTTCAGCGGCCCCTGGTTGGCGCCGCCCGAAGCGGCCGCGTTGTAGGCCATCGGTGCCGTGGCCGACGGGCGGCCCCAGAAGTGCTTCGGGTCGCTGAAGTTCTGGCCGATCAGCGTGGAGCCGGCGGGCTTGCCATCGCGCATCACCAGGCTGCCGGCCGCCTGCGACGGAAAGACCGCCTGCGCGGCGCCCGTCACGGCGAGCGGATAGGCGATGCCCGTGAGCGCGCTGAGCAGCACGAACAGCACGAGGGCGGGACGAAGGATGCTGTTTGTCATGGTGATGCTTTCAGACCAGACCGGCGGCAACCAGCAGCCAGTCGATGAGCTTGATGCCGATGAAGGGGACGAGCAGGCCGCCGAGTCCGTAGATGGCGAGGTTGCGGCGCAGCAGCGCGGCCGCGCCGACCGGCCGGTAGCGCACGCCCTTCAGCGCCAGCGGGATCAGGAACACGATCACCAGCGCATTGAAGAYCACCGCCGAGAGAATCGCCGACGACGGGCTCGCGAGCCGCATGACGTTGAGCGCGCCGAGCTGCGGATAGGTCGARAYGAAGATCGCCGGGATGATCGCGAAGTACTTCGCCACGTCGTTSGCGATCGAGAAGGTGGTGAGCGAGCCGCGGGTCATCAGCARCGCCTTGCCGGTCTCGACCACCTCGAGCAGCTTGGTCGGGTTGGAGTCGAGGTCGACCATGTTGCCGGCCTCCTTCGCGGCCTGCGTGCCGCTGCCCATCGCCACCGCCACGTCGGCCTGCGCCAGCGCCGGCGCGTCGTTGGTGCCGTCGCCGGTCATGGCGACCAGCCGGCCMTCGGCCTGGTACTGGCGGATCAGCGCCAGCTTGTCCTCGGGCGTGGCCTCGGCCAGGAAATCGTCGACGCCGGCCTCGGCCGCGATGGCCGCCGCCGTCAGCTTGTTGTCGCCGGTGATCATGATGGTCTTGATGCCCATGCGGCGCAGCTCGGCAAAGCGCTCCTTGATGTCGGTCTTGACGATGTCCTTGAGYTCGACGATGCCRAGCACGCGGGCGCCTTCGGCCACCGCCAGCGGCGTGCTGCCGCGGCGCGCCACGGCGTCGGCGGCCTGCACCAGCGCGTCGGGCACCGYACCGCCGAGCGCCTCGACATGCCGGCGCACCGCGTCGACCGCGCCCTTGCGCAACACGATCGSSKCRGCGYCRAGRCTGTGGGGCGCCGSYGGCAGGTTGACGCCGCTCATTCGGGTCTGCGCCGTGAAGGGCACGAAGTGCGCACCTKCKACGCCCTTGTCATCGGTGCCGCCGCGGCGAGCCAGCTCGACGATGCTGCGGCCCTCGGGCGTTTCGTCGGGCAGCGATGCCAGYAGCGCSGCRCGCGCSAGSCGCTCCTGCGGCACGCCGGGCGCCACGAAGAAGGCGCTGGCCTGGCGGTTGCCGTGSGTGATGGTGCCGGTCTTGTCGAGCAGCAGGACGTCGACGTCGCCCGCGGCCTCGACCGCGCGGCCCGAGGTCGCGATCACGTTGGCCTGCATCATGCGGCTCATGCCGGCCACACCCACTGCGGAGAGCAGACCACCGATGGTGGTCGGGATCAGGCACACCAGCAGCGCGACCAGCGCCGTCAGCGACACCACCGTGCCGGCACCGGCGGCGCCGACGCTGAACTGCGAGTACGGCAGCAGCGTCGCCGTGACGACCAGGAACACGATGGTCAGCGCGACCAGCAGGATGGTCAGCGCGATCTCGTTCGGCGTCTTCTGGCGCTTGGCGGCCTCGACCATTCCGATCATGCGGTCGAGGAAGGACTCGCCCGGATTGAC
>NZ_JBFUCJ010000139.1:0-15872 GCF_056405295.1 Variovorax sp. P1_H2
TCGATGGAAGAGCTCACKTCGACGGTCAAGCAGAACGCCGACAACGCGCGCCAGGCCAACCAGCTGGCCGTCTCGGCCTCCGAGGTGGCGGTCAGGGGCGGCAGCGTGGTCAGCCAGGTGGTCGGCACCATGGGCTCGATCAAYGCCTCGTCGCGCAAGATCGTGGACATCATCGGCGTSATCGACGGCATCGCCTTCCAGACCAACATCCTGGCGCTGAACGCGGCGGTGGAAGCCGCGCGCGCSGGCGAGCAGGGCCGCGGCTTCGCGGTGGTGGCSKCGGAGGTGCGCAGCCTGGCGCAGCGCTCGGCGGCGGCGGCCAAGGAGATCAAGACGCTGATCGGCGACTCGGTGGAGAAGGTCGAGGAAGGCAGCAAGCAGGTGGCSGAGGCCGGCAAGACGATGGAAGAGATCGTCGACAGCGTGAAGCGGGTGACCGACATCATGGGCGAGATCACGGCGGCCAGCCAGGAGCAGACCTCGGGGATCGAGCAGATCAACCAGGCGATCACGCAGATGGACCAGGTGACGCAGCAGAACGCGGCGCTGGTGGAAGAAGCGTCTGCCGCGGCCGGCTCGCTTCAGGACCAGGCGAGCCAATTGTCGCGTGCCGTCAGCGTGTTCAAGCTGGAGCGTTCGCCGGTATCGCGCACGACCGCGGCGGCCCCGGTGGTGGTGCTGGCCAAGGCCAGGTCCGCAAAGGCGGCGGCGCCCGTGCGCAAGCCGGCAGCGGCCTCCACGGCGGTCGCGGCGGGCGACTGGGAGGAGTTCTAGCCTGGGAGGAGTTCTAGCCTTCGGCGGGCCCGCGCGCCGAAGGCCGTTCCGGCTCTTCGGCCCGCATCGGCGAACGCCCGGGCGCCGGCCGCGGAACGCCCTTGAGCGAGCCGTAGGTGTGGGCGTAGACCCAGGTGAACTCGACACCCAGCAGGAAGATCTGCGCCGAGTAGTAGACCCACACCAGCACCACCACCAGCGAGCCGGCCGCTCCATAGCCCGAGGCGACACCGGTGGTGCCGATGTACAGGCCGATCAGGTACTTGCCGACCGTGAACAGCACCGCGGTCACCACGGCCCCGACCCAGACGTCGCGCCACTGCACGCTGGCGCGCGGCATGACCTTGTAGATCATCGCGAAGCCGACGGTCACGATCCCGAAGCCGAAGACGGAGTTGACGTTCTGCGCCAGCCTGGCCCAGCCGCCGAACATCGGCGCCCACCACTCGCCCAGGGCCGCCAGCGCCGCGTTGACCACCAGCGACACGATCAGCAGAAAGCCGATGCCCATGATCATGCTGAACGACAGCAGCCGGGTGCGCAGCAGCGACAGCAAGCCGCCGCCTTCTTCGCGCGCCGGCGCCCGCCAGATGCGGTCGAGCGCGTCCTGCAGTTCGCCGAACACCGTGGTCGCACCGACCAGCAGCAGGCCGACGCCGACCACGGTGGCGACGACGCCCTGGGTCGGCTTGTTGAGGGCTTCCAGCATCGACTGCACCGTTCGTGCGCCGTCGGCGCCCATCAGCCCCGACAGCTGCTCGAGGATCTCGCCGCGGGCTGCTTCCTCGCCGAACACCAGGCCGACCACCGAGATCACGATCAGGATCAGCGGCGCCACCGAGAACACCGTGTAGTAGGCCAGCGCCGCGCCCATGCTGGGAGCGTAGTCGGCCCGCCACGAGGCCACGGAATCCTTGCAGAGCTGGAAGAGCGAGCGTGCATTCATGGCCGGAGTTTGGCAGCAAGCGCGGCAGTCCCGCGTCGGACGGCGCGCCAGCCGGCGCCCGCGCGGCCACCCAAGGATAATCGCCGCTCATGCAATCGGCATCTTCATCCGTCGTGGCGGCAGCGCCCGATCGCCCACGCCCCAAGTCCCCGCGCGACCTGTTCTTTTCCTGCACCTGGCTCGCCCTCCAGGGCTTCGGCGGCGTGCTCGCCATCGTCCAGCGCGAGATGGTCGAGAAGAAGCGCTGGCTCACCCCCGACGAATTCCTCGAGGACTGGGCCGTGGCCCAGGTGCTGCCGGGCCCGAACGTGATCAACCTGGCGCTGATGATCGGCGACCGCCACTTCGGGCTGCGTGGCGCGCTCGCGGCCGTGGCCGGCATGCTGACGGTGCCGCTCGGCGTGATCCTCGTGCTGGCGGTGCTCTATGCCCACTACGCCGGCAACCCGCAGGTCGCCGGCGCGCTGCGCGGCATGGGCGCGGTGGCCGGCGGGCTGATCGCCGCCACCGGCATCAAGCTGGTGCCCCAGCTGCGCACGCACCCGCTCGGCTTCGCCACCTGCCTGGGAGGGGTCGCGCTGGTGTTCGCCGCGATCGCCCTCTTCCACATCCCGCTCGGCTGGGTGCTGCTGGTGGTCGGCGGCGCGGCCTGCGCCTGGACCTGGCGGAAGATCCCGCGATGACCATCGTCATGCACTGGCAGGACTGGCTGTCGCTCTTCGCCCAGTACCTGATGCTCTCGCTGCTGTCGATCAGCGGCGCCATCACCACCGTGCCGGACATGCAGCGCTACCTGGTCAGCGACCATGGCTGGCTGACCGACGCGCAGTTCAGCTCCTCGGTGGCGATCGCCCAGGCGGCACCCGGGCCCAACGTGCTGTTCGTGGCGCTGATGGGCTGGAACGTCGGGCTCAACGCCGGCGGCGGCATCGTGGCCGGCCCGCAGGCCTGGCTGCTGGGGCTGCTGGGTCTCGCGATCACGATGATCGGCATCATGCTGCCCAGCACCACCCTGACCTACTTCGCGACCCGCTGGGGGCACCGCAACCGGAACCGGCGCGGGGTCCGCGCCTTCAAGCAGGGCATGGCGCCGATCGTGATCGGCCTGCTGGTCGCCACCGGATGGGTGCTGGCGGCGGGAAACCATGCCGGCAACGCGCCCGCCTGGCACCTGTGGCTGCTGACAGGCGCGGCCGCGCTTATCGTCTGGCGCACCCGCATCCACCTGCTGTGGCTGCTGGGCGCCGGGGCGTTGCTGGGCGCCCTGGGCTTCGTCTGAACTTCCCTTTCAAGGTTTCTTCATGCAACTTCGACCCCTCGGCCGTTCCGGGCTCCAGGTTTCGCCGCTGGCCTTCGGCGGCAACGTCTTCGGCTGGACGGTGGACGAGGCACTGTCCTTCCGCCTGCTCGATGCCTGGCTCGACGCCGGCTTCAACTTCGTCGATACCGCCGACGTCTACTCGCGCTGGGTGCCGGGCCACAGCGGCGGCGAATCCGAGACGATCATCGGCAAGTGGCTGCGCCAGACCCACAAGCGCAACCGCGTGCTGCTGGCGACCAAGCTCGGCAAGCCGATGGGCGAAGGCAAGACGGGATTGTCGCCGGCGTACATCCACGAGGCCGTGGACGCCTCGCTCCGGCGCCTCAAGACCGACCACATCGACCTCTACCAGTCGCATGACGACGACCCGGCGACGCCGCTGTCCGACACCGCCGAGGCCTTCGCGGCGCTGATCAAGGCCGGCAAGGTGCGAGCGATCGGGGCCTCGAACTTCAGCGCCCCGCGCCTGGCGGAGGCGCTGGACGTGGCCGAGAAGCAGGGCCTGCCGCGCTACGAGAGCCTGCAGCCGCTCTACAACCTCTGTGACCGCGCTGTCTTCGAGGAGGCGCTCGAGCCGCTGTGCCTGGCGCGCGGCGTCGGCGTGATCAATTTCTATGCGCTCGCGGCCGGCTTCCTGACCGGCAAGTACCGCAGCGAAGCCGATGCCGCGAAGAGCGCACGCGGCGCCAGCACGACGAAGAAGTACCTGAACCCGCGCGGGCTGCGCATCCTCGACGCGCTCGATGCCGCCGCCAGGGCGCACGACGCCACGCCGGGCCAGGTGGCGATCGCCTGGCAGATCGCACGGCCGGCGATCACGGCGCCGATCGCCAGCGCCACCTCCATGAAGCAGCTGGAGGAACTGGTCGCGGCGGCGGCGCTGCGGCTGGCCCCCGAGACGATCGCGGCACTGGACGCGGCGAGCGCCGAACAGGCGACGCAATGAACCTGACCGACCCGCTCGGCCCCCCCGCGCTCGACTACTTCGCCGACCTCCGGGTCGAGGTCGGCAAGCCGGAAGTGCTGAGCCGCGGCCCGCGCGGCATCCGCCGCCTGGTGCCGATCACCGGCGGCGACGCCCGCGGCGAGGGCTGGACCGCCCGCGTCCTGCCCGGCGGCACCGATTTCCAGCTGATCGTCAGCGACACCTTGTCCGAGCTCGATGCCCGCTATGGGCTGGAGACCGATGCCGGCGACCTGATCTACGTCCAGAACCACGCGGTGCGCGCGGCCCCGGCCGAGGTCATGGCCAAGCTGCTGCGCGGCGAGCCGGTCGACCCGGCACAGGTCTACTTCCGCTGCAATCCACGCTTCGAGACCGCTTCGAAGGCCCTGGGCTGGATCACCGACCGGATGTTCGTCGGCGTCGGCGTCCGGCACCCCGCCGAGGTCGTCATGCGCTTCTTCAGCCTCTAGGCCGTCAGCCGAGCCTTTGGCGCATCGCCTCGTAGAGGCAGACGCCGCTGGCCACCGAGACGTTGAGGCTCTCGACCGCGCCCGCCATCGGGATGCCGATCAACTCGTCGCAGGTCTTGCGCGTCAGCTGCCGCATGCCCTCGCCCTCGGCGCCGAGCACCAGTGCCAATGGCCGCTTGAGGTCGCACTGGTAGAGCGTGCGGGGCGCATCGTCGCTGGTGCCGACGCACCAGATGTTGCGCTCCTTGAGCTCGCCCAGCGTGCGCGCCAGGTTGGTCACCATGAAGTACGGCACGGTCTCGGCGGCACCGCTCGCCACCTTCGCCACCGTGGCGTTGATGCCGGCCGCGTGGTCCTTCGGCGCGATCACCGCGTGCGCGCCGGCGCCATCGGCCACGCGCAGGCAGGCGCCCAGGTTGTGCGGATCGGTCACGCCGTCGAGCACCAGCAGCAGCGGCACCGTGCCCGCAGCCTCCAGGCCCTCCAGCAGTTCGTCGAGCGAATGGGTCTGGGGGATGGGCTCGACCCGCGCCGCCACGCCCTGATGGCCATGGCTGCCGCTCAGCTTGGACAGGCGCAGGCCGTCGGCCTCGACCAGCCGCACACCGGCCTCCTGGGCACGGGCCACGAACTGCCGCATGCGCGCATCGCGCCGGCTGGCATCGAACAGCACCTCGATCACCGATTTCGGCGCGGTCTTGATGCGCACGCCGACGGCATGGAAGCCGAAGATCACTTTGGGGGAAGACATGCGGGCATTATCGAGCCCCCGGAAGGCCAGGCCGTCTCAGGACCGGGCAAGCCACTGGAACAACGCAACGACGACCAGGCCCAGCAGCACGCCGACCAGCAAGCCCCATCGGCGCGGCTTGCGGGCCACGGGCTCGGCCTGCGGCCCGCTGCGAGGCGCCAGCCCGCCGAAGGCGGTGTCGTCTTCCTCGTCGCTGTCGGATGAAGGTTTCGGCATGGGGTCCCCCGCTGCAGTTCAGGTCCCTCCCTCGTCGAGCGCCACGCGCCCCGCCTCGATCGTGATTTTGCGCTCGCACTGCGCCGCGATGCCACGGTCGTGCGTCACCAGCACGAGGGTGGTGCCCAGTTCGCGGTTGAGGTCGAACATCAGCCGCATGACCTGCTCGCCGGTGGCGAAATCGAGGCTGCCGGTGGGTTCGTCGGCCAGCAGCAGGGCCGGCTGGACCACGAAGGCCCGGGCCAGCGCCACCCGCTGCTGCTCGCCACCCGACAGCACCTTCGGATAGTGGCCCAGCCGCTGGCCGAGGCCGACCCGGCCGAGCATCTCGGTGGCCGCCTTGCGGGCATCCTTGCGATCGGCGAGTTCGAGCGGCAGCATCACGTTCTCGAGCGCGCTCAGGTTGCCGAGCAGCTGGAAACTCTGGAACACGAAGCCGACTTTCTGGGCCCGCAGGGCGGCACGCTCGTCCTCGTCGATCGCGAACAGGTCCTCGCCGCCCAGCTTCACCGTGCCGCGGGTCGGCGTGTCGAGGCCGGCGACGATCGACAGCAGCGTGCTCTTGCCCGAGCCCGAGGCGCCGACGATCGCCGCCGTCTCCTTCGCGCCCAGGGTGAAATCGATGTCCTGCAGAATGTCCAGCGTTCCGGTGGAATCGGTGACGGACTTGAAGACATGCTGGACGGCGACGATGGCGTCGGCTCGGCCATCGGATCGGAGTGAGGACATTGAAAGGTTTCGCTTGGTGAATCGACGTCACTTTATCTTGTGCGGCGCCCTGGCCGCGAATGCAGGGTCATGGCTGGCCGCCGACGCCCGGGCCGCGCCCGGCAAGCCGCCGGTGATCCTGGTGCTCGGCGACTCGCTGTCGGCCGAGTACGGCCTCAAGCGCGGCGAAGGCTGGGTGCCCCTGCTCGACAAGCGGCTGACCGAACAGAAGGTCGCGGCCACGGTGGTCAACGCCAGCATCAGCGGCGACACCACCTCGGGCGGCCGGGCCCGCCTGCCCAACCTGCTGACGCAGCACCAGCCGACGCACGTGGTGCTCGAGCTGGGCGGCAACGACGCGCTGCGCGGCCTGCCGCTGGCCAGCACCGAGGACAACCTGCTGCAGATGACCAAGGCGGCCCAGGCGGCTGGCGCCCAGGTGCTGCTGGTCGGGATCCAGGTGCCGCCGAACTACGGCAGCGACTACACGCGGCGCTTCGAGGCCATCTTCGACAAGGTGGCGGCGGCGACCAGGACGCCCGTGGTGCCCTTCCTGCTGAAGGGCATCGCCGACGGGCCCGATGCCGCGGTGCTGTTCCAGGCCGACCGCATCCACCCGACCGCGGCCGCGCAGCCACGCATGCTCGACAACGTCTGGCCGACACTGCGAAAGATGCTTCCGAAGTGAAGCCCGCGTCGGCCGGCGGCCGACCGGGATCACGCAAGCAAAAAGCCGCCGCGGCGCTGGGCCGCGGCGGCTTCCGTGGTTTCGGTCTCCGGAACGGCTCAGCCGTTCTTGGTCGGCAGTTCGGGCACCGTCGGCGGATCGCGTTCCAGCGATGCGACGTCGGTTTCCGGATCGCCCGGCGCCAGGCCGTCGCTGCTGGGGCTGAGCTTGCGGTTGGCCTTTTCCCTCAGCTTGTCTTCCTTCTTCTTCTTCTTCGCCAGTTCCTTCTGGCGCTTCTCGTAGCCGTAATTTGGTGTTGCCACTGCTTCTCCTTCGGGCGAGACAGTCACGGTGACTGCACATGGGCAGACTGTACGCGATAACGGAGCGCGTTCAGAGCGTCGCGAGGGCCTGTTCGAGGTCGGCACGCAAGTCGTCCACGTCCTCCAGGCCGATCGAGAAGCGCACCAGCGTGCCCTTGTGCGGCCATCGGGCGACGGTGGCATCGCGCATCAGGCCGATGTCGTAGGGCACCACCAGGCTGATCGGCCCGCCCCACGAATAGCCGAGCCGGAACAGCGCCAGGCTGTCGCAGAAGCGATCGATCTGCTCGGTGCCATAGCGAGCGTCGAAGACCACCGAAAACAGGCCTGCCGCGAGGTCGCTGGTCCCGCAAAGCCGCAGCCAGTGCGCATGACCGGGCGAGCCCTCGAGCGCCGGATGCAGCACCTGCGCGATCTCGCTGCGGCCTTCGAACCAGCGCGCCAGCTCGCGTGCGCTCCGGTCGTGGGCCCGGTAGCGCAGCGCCATGTTCGGCAGCGAGCGCAGCAGGATCTCGACGTCGCCGACGCCGATGCCGATGCCCATGCGCATGTGCGTCAGTTTGAGCGCGCGGTGCAGGCGCTCGTCGCGCGTGACCACGCTGCCCATCAACACGTCGCCGCCGCCGCTGGGGTACTTGGTGAGGGCATGGACCGACACATCGACGCCCTGCCCCGTGCCGTTGAAATCGAAGGGGGCGAAGGCCAGGCCGGCGCCCCAGGTGTTGTCGAGCGCGACCAGCACGCCACGGTTGCGGCAGGCGCCGACCAGCGCCGGCAGGTCGGGGAACTCCATCGTGACCGACCCGGCGGCCTCGACCCACACCAGCTTGGTGCGATCCGACAGCTTGGCCGCGAGATCGGCCGGATTCATGGCGTCGTAGAGCCGGTGGCTGATGCCGAAGTTGGCCAGCTCGCCGGAGGCCAGGGCCTTGTTCGGGCCGTAGGCGTTGTCCGGGAGCAGCACCTCGTCGCCGGTCTTCAGCAGCGCGAACGACACCAGCGAGATCGCCGCCAGTCCGCTCGGGACCAGCAGGCATTCGGTGCCGCCTTCCAGCGTCGCGAGCCGCTCCTCGAGCGTGAAGGTGGTCGGCGTGCCGTGCAGCCCGTAGGTGTAGCCGGCCTTGGTCTTCCAGTCGCGCGCGCGCATCGCGGCGACGTCGGCGAAAAATACGGTCGAGGCCTTGAAGACGCCGGGCTGGGGCGCCGCGAAATGGGCCGGCGGGGTGTAGGGATGGTGGATCAGTTCGGTGATGGGCTTGCGCATCCCTCCAATGCTAGTCGACCGCGCACACGGGCGCCGGAGGGCGCTGGCGCCCCGGCGGCGACCGGATCAGAATCAGGCGCCCCCCGCCCCCAGGAGCACGCCACGATGACTGTCCATGAACTGTTCCCCTATCTCTGCGTGAAGGACACGGCCGCCGCCATCGCCTTCTACAGCGAGGTCTTCGGCGCCACCGAGAAGTTCCGGCTGACCGAGCCCAGCGGCCGTATCGGCCATGCCGAACTCGACTTCGGCGGCACCACGGTGATGCTGTGCGACGAGTTCCCGGAGTACAACATCCGCAGCGCCACGACGCTCGGCGCGACGCCGGTCACGCTGCACCTCCACGTCGACAACGCGGACGCGCTGGTCGAGCGCGCACTGAAGGCCGGCGCGACGCTCGAGATGCCGCTCGAGGACCACTTCTACGGCGAGCGCTCGGGCACCTTCCGCTGCCCCTTCGGGCACCGCTGGAACGTCGGCCACAGCATCGAGAACGTGTCGACCGACGACATGCAGAAACGCTATACCGACGAGTTCAAGTAAGAACCCGAGAGGCTCCGCCTGGGGTCAGACAGACCACTTCTGTATGAGCTTCTCGATGCCGAGCGAGTCGTAGCCCTCGAAGGGCTGATGAATCCACGGGTTGGTCGGCAGGAACTCGACCGAGTAGTCGGGCGTGAAGGTCGACAGCGCCTTGGTCCAGAGCACCGCGCTGCGCAGCTCGGTGATCGGCTTGTAGTTGCTCTTGAGCTGCTCCACCACGGCATGCAGCGTGTGGCCCGAATCCGCGAGGTCGTCGACCAGCAGCACCCTCCCCGCGATCTCGCCCTTGGGCGTGGTGATGAAACGCGCGATGTCCAGGTGGCCCTGCACCGTGCCGGCGTCGGCGCGGTACGAACTGGTCGACATGATCGCCAGCGGCTTGTCGAAGATCCGCGACAGGACGTCGCCGGGCCGCAGGCCGCCGCGCGCCAGGCACAGGATGGTGTCGAACGGCCAGCCCGACTGGTGCACCTTGATCGCGAGCTTCTCGATCAGGTTGTGGTACTCGTCGTAGCTCACATAGAGGTGCTTGCCGTCTTCGGTCAACATGGTCATGGTTTTCCTGCAGGGAGGTTGCGTTCAGTCAGCCAGGTAGGGATGCCGCATCATGATCGTGTGATCGCGATCGGGGCTGGTCGACACCATGTGGATCGGCACGCCCGTGACCTGCTCGATGCGCTGCAGGTACAGCCGCGCATTGATCGGCAGCTTGTCGTACTGCGTGACGCCCACCGTGCTGTCGCTCCAGCCCTCCAGCGTCTCGTAGACCGGCGTGCAGCGCTCGATCTCGTCGGCGCCCATCGGCAGGATGTCGGTGTATTCGCCGTCGAGCTGGTAGCCGGTGCAGAGCTTCAGCTCCTCGAGGCCGTCGAGCACGTCCAGCTTGGTGATGCACAGGCCGCTCAGGCCGTTGACCTGGGCCGAGCGCTTCAGCAGCGCAGCGTCGAACCAGCCACAGCGGCGGCTGCGGCCGGTGGTCACGCCCTTCTCGGCGCCCACGTTGYTCAGGTGCCAGCCGACGGTGCCGGGCTTCTCCCAGTCGAGCTCGGTCGGGAACGGACCGCCGCCGACGCGCGTGCAGTAGGCCTTCGTGATGCCCAGCACGTAGTGCAGCATGCCGGGGCCGACACCCGACCCGGCCGCCGCATTGCCGGCCACGCAGTTGCTCGAAGTCACGTAGGGATAGGTGCCGTGGTCGACGTCGAGCAGGGTGCCTTGCGCGCCTTCGAACAGCAGGTTGGCGCCGGCGCGATGCGCGTCGTTGAGCTCCCGCGAAACGTCGGCCATCATCGGCTTGAGCAGCTCGGCGTGGCGCATGGCCTCGTCGTAGACCGTGTCGAAATCGATCGCCGGCGCGCTCAGCACCTGCGTCAGCACATGGTTGTGCAGGTCGAGCAGCACGCGCAGCTTGGTGGCGAAGCGATCGGGGTGCTTGAGGTCCTGCACGCGCAGCGCGCGGCGCGCGATCTTGTCCTCGTAGGCCGGGCCGATGCCGCGGCCGGTGGTGCCGATCTTCTCGATGCCGCCCTTCTCGCGGTAGGCCTCGCGGGCAATGTCGAGCGCCGCATGGAAAGGCAGGATCAACGGGCAGGCCTCGCTGATGCGCAGCCGCGAACGCACTTCGACGCCGGCCTTCTCGAGGCCTTCGATTTCCTCGAACAGCTTGGCCGCCGACAGCACCACGCCGTTGCCGATGTAGCACTTGACGCCGGGCCGCATGATGCCGCTCGGGATCAGGTGCAGCGCGGTCTTGACGCCGTTGATGACCAAGGTGTGGCCGGCATTGTGGCCGCCCTGGAATCGCACCACGCCCTGCGCGCTTTCGGTCAGCCAGTCGACCAGTTTGCCCTTGCCCTCGTCGCCCCACTGGGTGCCGACGACGACCACGTTTCTTCCGGTGGTAACGCTCATGATGTCTCGCTTCTCAAGATTCAGATGGCTTGCACGCGCCATTGGCCGTCCTGCTGGACAAGCTCGCGGTCGCAATGGAATTCGTCGATTTCGCTGTCGTGGCCCGGCAGCACGCAAACCACGGTCTCGCCCTCGCTGCGCAGCGCGGCGATGGCCTTGTTGAGTGCCTCGGTGTCGCTCCAGGGCGCGCGGATCGCCGCCCGCAGCGGCCGTGCCGGCAGCACCGACACCAGTTCGCGAAGGTCGAGGCTGAAGCCGACGGCCGGGCGGTTGCGGCCGAACACCGCCCCCACCTCGTCGTAGCGGCCGCCGCGCACCAGCGCATCGCTGGCGCCGTCGGTGTAGATGCCGAAGCGCATCCCGCTGTAGTAGGCATAGCCGCGCAGGTCGGCCAGGTCGAAGCTGACGCGCGCGCCCTCCAGCCGGGCTGCGAGCTGCTTGAGGTCGGAGAGTGCGGCCCGCACGCCGGGGCTGTCGGGCAGCACGCGGGCGGCTTCGTCGAGCACGGCGACATCGCCGTAGAGCTGCAGCAGCGCCAGCAGGCCGTCGCGCGACGGTGCCGGAAAGCCGGCCGTGAGATCGCGCAGCGTGCTGGCGTCCTTGGCCACCAGCGCCGCGTGGACCCGCGCGATGCCGGCGGCGTCGACCGGCACGCCGGCGAACAGCGCACGCACGATGCGGGCGTCGGCCAGGTCGACGATCACCGGCGACTGCTTGCGCCCGGTCACGCCCGCTGCCCGCAGGCAGTCGAGCGCCAGGCGCAGGATCTCGGTGTCGGCCTCGAGCCCGGCATGGCCGTAGATCTCGGCGCCGAATTGCAGCGGCTCGCGGGTGGCATGGGGACGGTCGGGCCGGGTATGGACCACCGGGCCGCAGTAGCACAGGCGCGCCACACCGGCTCGATTGAGCAGGTGGGCATCGATCCGCGCGACCTGGGGCGTGGTGTCGGCGCGCAAGCCCATGCTGCGCCCCGACAGCTGGTCGACCAGCTTGAAGGTCTGCAGGTCGAGCGCCTCGCCGGTACCGGACAGGAGGGATTCGAGATGCTCCAGCAGCGGCGGCATCACCAGCTCGTAGCCATAGCCACGGGCGGTGTCGAGCAGCTGGCGTCGAAGTTCTTCGATGTGGCGCGCCTCGGAAGGCAGCACATCGGCAATGTGATCCGGGAGGACCCAGGCGGACATGGAGATCGGGGGCGTGGTTAAACCGGGATTCTACCGGGACCGCGTCAGGCCGGCGCCGGGACCCCACGCAGCGAGGAGGCGTGGGGGCGCGCTCACGCCAGGAGCCAGAGCAGGATCAGGCCGAGAAGAATGCTGCACAGGCCGAAGAAGCGCAGCTGGCCGTCGCGCAGCTGCATCAGCTGTCCGAAGCCGCGGCGCCAGCCGCCCGGGGACAGGAAAGGCAGCAGGCCCTCGATCACGAGGACCAGGGCCAGCGCGTTCCAGAAGGTGTCGACGTCCACGTGGCAGCCGACCCTGCTCAGCGACGCGGTGCGTTGCTGGTCGAACCGGAACCCTGCATCGCCCGGAAGAATTCCGACGACGGATCCAGCACCAGGACGTCGCTCTTCTTGTTGAAGCTCTGCTTGTAGGCGTCCAGGCTGCGGTAGAACAGGGCGAACTGCGGGTCGCGGCCGAAGGCCTCGGCGTAGATGCCGGCGGCACGACCGTCGCCCTCGCCCTTGATCTTCTGCGCGTCGCGGTAGGCGTTGGCGACGATCACCTCGCGCTGCCGGTCGGCGTCGGCGCGGATCTTCTCGCCTTCGGCGAAACCGGTCGAGCGCAGTTCGTTGGCCACCCGCTTGCGCTCGGCCTCCATGCGGCGGTAGACCGATTCGGTGATCGCCTCGACATAGTCCACGCGCGTGATGCGCACGTCGACGATATCCACGCCCCAGGGCTTGTTGGCCCCCTTCACCACCGCCAGCACCTCGCGCTGCACGTCGGCCATCACGGCATCGCGGCGCACCGAGATCAGGTCGCGCACGGTGCGCTTGTTGATGTTTTCCTGGAAGGCGTTGCGCACCACGCGGTTCAGCTGCACCGCGCCGGCGTTCTCGTCGAGGCCGACGTTGCGGATGTACTCCGACGGATTGGTGATGCGCCAGCGCACGTACCAGTCGATCACGACGCGCTGCTTCTCGGCCGTCAGCATGGGTTCGGGATCGAGGCTGGACAGCGTCAGCAGGCGCTTGTCGATGTACGACACGTTCTGGAACGGTGGCGGCAATTTGAAGTTCAGGCCCGGCTCGGTGATCACTTCCTTGATCTGGCCGAGGGCGTAGACGACGCCGAACTGGCGCTGGTCGACCACGAAGAGCGTGGAGCTCAGCAGCGCGAGCGCCACCAGGACCGACGAGACGATGAATCCGATTCTGTTCATAGGGGTTCTGGTCCTCAGCGCACGTCGCGGTCACGTGAACGGCCGTCGCGGGCCCGGGCATCGCCGGCGGAAGGCGCGACCGGAATGCCCGACGATTGCGGTGCCGCGGTGCCGGCGACGCCGGAGCTGGCGGCATCGGCCGGCGTGCCGGCATTGGAGCCCGCCTGCTGCATCAGCTTGTCGAGCGGCAGGTACAGCAGGTTCGAGTTCTGCTTGGAGTCGACCAGGATCTTGCTGGTGTTGCTGTAGATCTGCTGCATGGTGTCCGTGTACATGCGGTCGCGGGTCACCTGCGGCGCCTTCTGGTATTCGCTCAGCACCGAACTGAAGCGCTGCGCATCGCCCTGTGCCTGGGCCACGATCCGGGCCTTGTAGGCCTCCGACTCTTCCTTCAGGCGCGAGCCGGTACCCGTGGCGCGCGGCACCACGTCGTTGGCGTAGGCCTGCGCCTCGTTCTTGGCGCGTTCGCGCTCCTGGCCGGCCTTCAGCACGTCGTCGAAGGCCGCCTGCACCTGCTCGGGCGGGCGCACCCCGCCCTGCTGCAGGTTGATCGCGACGATCTCGACGCCGAGGTTGTAGCGGTCGAGGATGGTCTGCATCAGGTTGCGCACGCGCGGCGCGATCTGGTCGCGCTCATCGGCCAGCGCCGCGTCCATGCGCATCTTGCCGACCACTTCGCGCACCGCCGTCTCGGCCACCTGCACCACGGTCTCGGAGGGTGCCTTGCTCTCGAACAGGAAGGCGCGGGCGTCGTTGAGGCGGTATTGCACCGCGAACTTGATTTCGACGATGTTCTCGTCTTCGGTCAGCATCGCCGATTCGCGCAGGCCGGTGGAACGCACGATGGTGTCGCGGCCGACGTCGACCGAACGGATCTGCGAAGTCACCACGATCTCGTGGCGCTGGATCGGATACGGCAGCCGCCAGTTGAAGCCGGCACCCACGGTGGCCTTGTAGCGGCCGAACTGCGTGATCACGGCCTGCTGGCCTTCGTTGACGATGAAGAAGCCGGTGCCGAGCCAGATCAGGACCGCGACCACGGCAATCAGCCCAAGGCCGAAGCCGGCGTTCTTCATGTCCGGCCGCATGCCGCCGCCGTTGCCGTTGCCGCCCGGCGGACGGTTGTCGCCACCGCGCCCGCCGCCGAACAGGCCGCCGAGCTTGCGATTGAAGTCGCGCCAGAGTTCGTCGAGGTCGGGCGGTCCCTGGTTCGGGCCCTGGCCCCGCGGCCGGTTGTTGTTGCCCGAAGGCGGCGGCGCCGGAGGCTCGCCATCCGGACGGTTTGCGGCAGGCCGGTCGCCATTGGACGAGCCATCATCGCCCCGGCCCCAGCGACCGTCGTTCAGGTTGAACATGGCCGGGAACCGTCTCCACACTGGCTTTGAATTCATTCGAGTCTGTTCTTTGGTCAGTGAAGTGGGATTGTGCACAATCTCAATCGGTCGCCTCATGCAATTCGGCCCCGCCCTCCAAGGGCATGTCTTCGGCCACCGACTGCGATCGCTGCGCCAGTTCGGCCCGCAATGCAGGGAGCCCCTCTGCGGTATGGGCGCTCAGGAAGACGCGGGACACCTGCACACCGTCGATATCGATTTCGTCCTGGAGATGGAGGGGCCGTTGCGTGCTTTCAAGGGCGTCCAGCTTGTTGAACACCAGCAGCTGCGGCACCTCGCCGGCATCGATGTCGCGCAGCACCGCCTGGACCTCGGCCATCTGCTCGGGGTGGTGCGGGTTCGAGGCGTCCACCACGTGCAGCAGCAAGTCGGCGTCGACCGCCTCCTGCAGGGTCGCCTTGAAGGCATCGATCAGCCCGTGCGGCAGGTCGCGGATGAAGCCCACCGTGTCGGAGATCGACACCCTGCGGCGGGCGTCGCCGAGGTAGAGCTGCCGCGTGGTGGTGTCCAGCGTCGCGAACAACTGGTCGGCCGTATAGGCGCGCGCCTTCACCAGGGCGTTGAAAAGCGAGGACTTGCCGGCGTTGGTATAGCCGACCAGCGAGATGTTGAAGGTGTCGCGCCGCTCGCGCTGCCGACGCTGGGTGCCGCGCTGGCGCTGCACTTTGGCGAGCCGCTCGCGGGTGCGCTTGATGGCTTCGCCGATCATCCGGCGGTCGAGCTCGATCTGGGTCTCGCCCGGGCCGCCGCGGGTACCGATGCCGCCGCGCTGGCGCTCCAGGTGGGACCAGCGCCGCACCAGCCGGGTGCTCAGGTACTGCAGGCGCGCGAGCTCGACCTGCAGCTTGCCCTCGTGCGACCGGGCGCGCTGGGCGAAGATCTCGAGGATCAGGAAGGTGCGGTCGTACACCGCCACACCGAGTTGGCGCTCGAGGTTGCGCTGCTGGGCCGGGCTCAGCGACTGGTCGAAGACGACCTCGCTGGCGCGATGCAGCTCAGCCAGTTCGCGGATCTCGTCGGCCTTGCCGCTGCCGACGAACAGGGCGGCGTCCGGGGCCTTGCGCTTGCAGATCAGGCGCGCGACGGGCTGCAGCCCGGCGGTCTGCGCGAGCAGGCCGAGTTCCTCGAGTTCGCCGTCGAAATGGGGCAGTCCGAAATCCACGCCGACGAGAACGACGGCGCCATCAATCCGGGGGATCAGTTCAGACAAGCGGAATCACATATGAAAGAGCGCGGCGGGTGAACCGCCGCGC
>NZ_JBFUCJ010000140.1:0-15856 GCF_056405295.1 Variovorax sp. P1_H2
AGTGGGGGAGCGTGGGGGCAATCCAGGCCGGCGCCGGGCCGCCTCAAGGCGGCCTGCGCCCCCTCGGGGGGCAGCGACCCACACGAAGTGGGGGAGCGTGGGGGCCAAGGCCGGCGCCGGGCCGCCCCAAGCCGGMCTGCGGCCCCCTCGGGGGGCAGCGACCCACACGAAGTGGGGGAGCGTGGGGGCCAGCTACTCGGCCTTGATGTTGGCGGCCTTGATCACCTGCGCCCATTTGTCGACTTCGGCCTTCTGGAAAGCCGCGATCTGCGTGGTCGTCAGGTCGGCCGGTTCCATGCCGAAGCCCTTCATCTTCTCCTGCATCTCGGGCTGCGCAAGGATCTTGCGGATCTCGGCGTGCAGGCGGTCGACGATCGGCGCCGGCGTGCCGGCCGGCACGAAGATCGCCTGCCACGACACCACCTCGAAATCGGCCAGCCCGGGAATGCCCGATTCGGCGATCGTCGGGACGTCCGGCATCGAGGCCAGGCGCTTGGCCGAGGTCACGGCCAGGGCGCGCAGCTTGCCGCTCTGGATGTGCGGGCCGGCGACCACGGTGGTGTCGAACATCATGTCGACCTGGCCGCCGATGACGTCCTGGATCGCCGGGCCGCTGCCCTTGTACGGGATGTGCGTGAACTTGACGCCCGACTTGTAGGCCAGCAGTTCGAGTGCCAGGTGCTGCGAGGTGCCGGTGCCGGCCGAGGCCGAGGACAGGCCGCCGGGCCTGGACCGGCTGGCTTCGAGCAAGTCCTTCAGCGTCTTGTACGGGCTGGCCTGGTTGACCACCAGCACCACCGGGTTGGTGCCGATCAGTGTCACCGGCGCGAAGGATTTCAGCGGGTCGTAGCCGATCTTGGGATAGAGGCTGRCGTTGATCGCGTGCGAACTGATGGTGCCGCCCAGCAGCGTGAAGCCGTCGGGCGCGGCCCGGGAAGCGATCTCCGAGCCCACGCTGCCGCCGGCGCCGCCCTTGTTGTCGATCACCACGCTGGTACCCAGCACCGGGCCGAGCTTCTGGCTGATCAGCCGTGCCAGCACGTCGGTGGTGCCGCCGGCGGGGAATGGCACCAGATAGGTGATCGGCTTGGCCGTCGGCCACGGGTTCTGCGCGAAGGCCGGCAGCGCCGGCAGGCTGCCGGCCAGCGAGGCGAGCGCGGTGTGGATCAGGGTGCGGCGTTGCATGGCGGGTCTCCTAATTAGTCAGTCGAGGACAGAACAAGAACTGCTGCGCAGTTTCTTGGGCTGTCCCGCAAGGTCTTAGTCAGTTGAGGACAGAGCAAAAACTGCTTCGCAGTTTCTTGATCTGTCCCGCAAGGTCTCACGGTTTGATGTTGAGCTTGGTGATCAGGCTCTTGTAATAGGCGTTGTCGCGGGCCAGCGTTTCCTTGAAGACCGCGCCGTCGGTGTAGACGTAGCCCAGGTTCTGCTTGTCCATGGCTTCGCGCATCATCGGTTCGGCCGCCGTCTTGGCGGTGATCTCGCGCAGCCTGGCCATCACGTCGGGCGGCGTGTTCTTCGGCGCGCCGAGGCCGCGCCAGGTGCCGATCGACAGGTCGATGCCGCGCTCCTTGGCGGTCGGCACCTTCTCGAAGCCCTTCACGCGCTGGTCGGCCATCACCATCAGCATCTTGAGCTTGCCCGATTGCACATGGGTCGTTACCTCGGCCGGGCTCACGGCCACCGCCTCGATGTGGCCGCCGAGCAGCGCCAGCACCGCGGGCGCGGCGCCCTGGAACGGGATGTGGCCGAACTTGGCGCCGGTCTTGTCTTCCAGTGCGGCCGCGGCCAGATGCCAGATCGAGCCGTTGCCGGAGTTGCCGATACGCACGCTTTCCGGCGACTTCTTCGCCGCGGCCAGGAATTCTTCGACCGTGTTCCAGGGGGCGTCGGCCTTGACCGTGATCGCCGCCGGGTCGGCGTTGAGCTGGGCGATCGGCTGGAAGTCGTCGTAGTTGAACTTGGCCAGGCCCAGGTGCGGCAGCGTCAGCAGCTCGACCGTGAGCACGGCGAGCTTGTAGCCGTCGGGCTTGGCATTGATCACCTCGGTCCAGCCGATGGCGCCGCCGGCACCCGGCCGGTTGACGATCACCATGGTCTGCGCCATGTGCTTGCGGCTGGCATCGGCGAAGGTGCGCGCCAAGCCGTCGGTGCCGCCGCCGGGCTGGTAGGGCACCAGCAGTTCGATGGTGCGGTTCGGGAAGTCGCTCTGCGCTGCAGCGGGCGCGGCCAGGCCGAGGGACAGGGCGGCCACAGCCGAGAGTGCGGCCAGGCCGCCGAGGATTCCAGTTTTCAAGACGCTTGTCTCCGTTGTTGTTGATCTGTGCGGTGGGATGAGGTGGCGCCGGGTTCAGGGCATGTACTGGCCGCCGTTCACTTCGAGGATCTGGCCGGTGACGTAGCCCGAGAGCTGTGTCGATGCCAGGTAGAGGAAGGCGCCGACGCAGTCGTCCGGCTCGCCGATGCGGGCCATCGGGATCGCAGCCTTGAACGATTCGAGCAGTTGCGGCGTCGAGAAGCGGTCGTGGAAGGGCGTCTGGATGACGCCCGGCGACACCGCATTGACGCGGATCCGGTCGGGCGCGAGTTCCTTTGCCAGCCCGCGGGTGGCGGTGCTCACGAAGCCCTTGGCGCCGGCATAGAGGTAGGCGCCCGGGCCGCCGCCGTTGCGCGCCGCGATCGACGACACGTTGATGATGCTGCCGCCGTGGCTCTGGGCGCGCATCAGCGGCACGACTTCGCGGCAGAAGGCCAGCACCGAGCGGGCGTTGATGTGCAGCACCTCGTCGAACAGCGCGTCGTCGAAGTCGGCGATCGGCACCCGCTTGACCAGGCTGCCGGCGTTGTTGACCAGCACGTCGATGCCGCCGAGCCGCTCGTCGGCCTGGGCGACCACGCGGCGGATCGCCGCGCTGTCGCGGACGTCGCCCTGCAGCGCGAAGGCTTCGCCGCCGGCCGCCCGGATGGTCTCGACCACTTGTTCGGCGGCTGCGGCCGAGCTGTTGTAGTGGACCGCCACGCGCATGCCGCGGGCGGCATAGGCGATGGCGACGGCGGCGCCGATGCCGGTGCTGGCGCCGGTGACGAGGGCGCTGCGGCCTTTGAGGTCTTCCATGGTTCGTGCTCCTTTAGTCAGTTGAGGACAGAGCAAAAACTGCTGCGCAGTTTCTTGGTCTGTCCCGCAAGGTCTCAGCAGGTCGAGGCCAGAGCAAAACTGCTGCGCAGTTTCTTGGTCTGTCCCGCAAGGTTTCAGTCGGTTGAGGACAGAGCAAGAACTGCTGCGCATTTCTTGGTCTGTCCCGCAAGGTCTCAGGTGACCGGTGCCGGGTTGAACAGCACCAGTGCGTTGTGCAGCCTCCACTGCTCGGCCCAGGTCTTCGTGCGGCCGCTGGCCACTTCGAGCATCAGCCGGAACAGCTCCCAGCCGATGTCTTCGATGCTTGCCTCGCCGTCGGCGATGCGGCCCGCGTTGACGTCCATCAGGTCGTGCCAGCGGCGCGCCAGGTCGCTGCGGGTGGCGACCTTGATCACCGGCACCTCGGCCAGGCCGTAGGGCGTGCCGCGCCCGGTGGTGAAGACATGCAGGTTCATGCCGGCGGCCAGCTGCAGCGTGCCGCAGATGAAGTCGCTGGCCGGCGTGGCGGCATAGAGCAGCCCCTTCTGGCGGGCCTTCTCGCCCGGCGCGACCACGCCCGAGATCGGCGCGCTGCCGCTCTTGACGATCGAGCCCATCGCCTTCTCGACGATGTTCGACAGGCCGCCCTTCTTGTTGCCGGGCGTGGTGTTGGCGCTGCGGTCCACGCGCCCGCGGTCGAGGTAGGCGTCGTACCAGGCCATCTCGCGGATCATGGCCTCGGCCACCTCCGGCGTGCTGGCGCGCGCGGTGAGCTGGTCGATGCCGTCGCGCACTTCGGTGACTTCCGAGAACATCACGGTGGCGCCGGCGCGCACCAGCAGATCGGTGCAGAAGCCGACCGCCGGGTTGGCGGTGACGCCCGAGAAGGCGTCGCTGCCGCCGCATTGCACGCCGACCACCAGCTCGCTGGCGGGCACGGTCTCGCGCCGGCGGGCATCGAGSCGCTCGAGGTGYTCCTCGGCCTGGCGCAGGATCGCGTCGACCATCGACATGAAGCCGACGTGCGCATCGTCCTGCAGGCAGACCACGTCGAGCCTGGCCTCGGCGCTGTCGCCGAYGTCGGCCACGTTGCGCTCGTCCACCAGCGGGATGGTGCCGGGCGGCATCAGGCGTTCGGGCTGCAGCTTCTCGCAGCCCAGGCTGACCACCATGACCTCGCCGCCGAAGTTCGGATTGAGGCTGATGTTGCGCARSGTGCGRATCGGGATGACGGCGTCGGGCGCATCGATSGCGACGCCGCAGCCGTAGCYGTGYTCGAGCGCCACGACGTCGTCGACGTGGGGGTACTTGGGCAGCAGCTCGGCCTTGATGCGCCGGACCGCGAACGCGGTCACGCCGGCCACGCACTGCACGGTCTGGGTGATGGCCAGGATGTTGCGGGTGCCGACCGAGCCGTCCGGRTTGCGGTAGCCCTCGAAGCTGTAGCCCGCGAGCGGCGGCAGCGCGGGCGGCTTCACGGTGGCGATCGGCAGKCCTGCGAGCGCGCGCGCGGCGGGCATCTTCAAGAGCCGCTCGTGGACCCAGCTGCCGGCCGGGATGTCCTTGAGCGCATAGCCGATTGCCACGTCGTAGCGGCGCACCTCTGCGCCTTCGGGGATGTCGACCAGCGCCACCTTGTGSGCYTGCGGCACCTTCTCGCGCAGCGTGAGGCCCGAGGGGAACACCGTGCCGGCCGCGAGCCCGCCGTCGTTGGCCACGATCGCGACGTTGTCGTTCGCGTGCATGCGGATGGTCAGCGGCGCGTGTGTGAGGGATTCAGCCATGGGGGGTACTTCGACTTTTCGCATTCAGGTGCGGTCAGGCTCGCTTGCCGACCTCGGCTTCTTCGCGCGTCCAGCCCTTGACCCGGTCGCTCAGGCTCAGCCCGAGGCCCGGGCGGGTCGGCACGAGCATGCGGCCATTCCTGATCTCGAGGCGTTCGTTGAACAGGGGTTCGAGCCAGTCGAAGTGCTCGACCCAGGGCTCGGTGGCGTAGACCGCGCCGAGATGGACGTGCAGTTCCATCGCAAAGTGCGGGCCGAGGCTGAGGCCGGCCTGCTCCGCCAGGCCAGCAACTTTCAGGAACGGCGTGATCCCGCCCACGCGAGGCGCATCGGGCATCAGGTAGTCGGCGGCGCGGTGACGAATGAGTTCTCCGTGCTCCGCCGCGCTGGTCAGCATCTCGCCGGTGGCGATCGGCGTATCGAACTGGGCCGCCAGCGCCGCGTGACCCTCGAAGTCGTAGGCATCGAGCGGCTCTTCGATCCACACAAGGTTGTACTGTTCGAAGATGCGGCACATGCGCTGGGCCGTCGGCCGATCCCATTGCTGATTGGCGTCGACCATCAGCGGCATGTCGTCGCCGAGGTGCTTGCGCACCGCCTCCACCCGCCGGATGTCCAGCGCGCGGTCGGGTTGGCCGACCTTGAGCTTGATGCCGCCAATGCCGCGTTCGCGCGAGGCCGCCGCGTTCACCAGCAGCTGGTCGAGCGGCGTGTGCAGGAAACCGCCGGAGGTGTTGTAGCACTGCACCGAATCGCGTTGCGAGCCGAGCAGCTTCGACAGCGAGAGGCCGGCGCGCCTGGCCTTCAGGTCGTAGAGCGCGACATCGAAGGCGCCGATCGCCTGCACGGCCATGCCGCTGCGGCCGACCGATGCGCCGGCCCAGCAAAGCTGGGTCCAGAGCCTCGAGATGTCGCTCGGGTCTTCGCCGATCAGCGCCGGCGCAATTTCCTTCGCATGCGCGAACTGGCCCGGGCCACCGGCTCGCTTCGAGTAGCTGAAGCCCAGTCCCCGGTGGCCGTCCTTGGTCTCGATCTCGGCGAACAGCATCGCAATTTCCGTCATCGGCTTCTGGCGGCCGGTCAGGACCTTGGCGTCGCTGATGGGGTTGGCGAGCGGCAGGTAGCACGACGAGATGCGAACCCAGGTGATGCTGTCACTGGCGGAGGAAGGAGGGGAGGTGGTCATGACGGGATTGCTTTCAAAGGGTCCGGAGCTGCCGCTGCGGTCGCGGCGCTGCGTGCTCAGTCGATCGTGATCTTTCCGGTCTCGATCACGTTCTTCCAGCGTGCGTATTCCTTCTGCTGGAACTCGGCGAACTGGGCCGGGGAGTTGGCGACCATGTCGAATCCGATCGAGGTGAACTGGTCCTTGACCTTCGGGTCGTTGAGTGCTTCGACGAAGGCCGCATGGGCCTTGTCCCGCACCGCGGGGGACAGCCCCTTGGGGGCGACGATGGCCTGCCATGAGGCCACCTCGACGTTCTTGACCCCCGCCTCGGCCAGCGTCGGCACGTCGGGCAGCACGGGTGAGCGCTTCGGGCTGGTGACGGCCAGCGCGCGCATCTTTCCGCCCTTGATGTATTGCGCGACCGAGTTGATGTTCTGGAACGACGCATCGACCTGACCCCCCATGAGGTCGGTGTGGGCCGGCGAGCCCCCTTTGTAGGGGACATGGATGCCCTGGGTGCCGGTCTGCTGCCAGAAGAGTTCGGCGGTCAGGTGGTCGCTGGAGCCGTTGCCGGCCGACGCGAAGGTCATCTTGCCGGGATTCGCCTTTTCGTAGGCAATCACGTCGGCCACGCTCTTGTGCGGCGAATTCGCAGGCACCACCAGCACGTTCGGCGATGCGACCGCCACGGTGATCAGGTCGAAATCCTTCAGCGCGTCGTACTGCAGGCCCTTGACCAGGTGCGGCACGATGACCAGCGGACCGAGCGAGGTCACGAGAAAGGTTGCGCCGTCGGGCGCCGCGCGCTTGACGAAGGTGGCGCCGATGGTGCCCGTGGCCCCGGCCTTGTTGTCGACGAGAAAGGACTGCTTGAACTTGTCGGTGAGCCGCGGAGCGATGGCGCGCGCCACCTGGTCGGTCGAGCCGCCCGGCGGGAAGGGCACCACCAGGGTGACGGTCTTCTCGGGCCAGCCCTGCGCATGGGCAGCCAGGGCCGCCAGACTCAGCGCAATTGCGCCCAGGTACTTCTTCATGAAATGTCTCCTTGAGATGGTAACGTTGTCATTTTTGATGCTGTACCGCGAGCCGCAGCATGGCGGCCTGCGTTGAGGCAACCTCCGTCGTGCATTCGGATGCACGATTCCCGACATGGGCGAAATGATATCGTTGTCATTTTTGCCGGTCAATGGACTTCCGATCGGGGTTTTCCCGGATTTCGAGGGCGGCTCTCGACGCGGCCCCAGCCTTCCGGTGTGCCTTCTGACAACGATGTCAGCGGCAGGTCGGCCAATTTTGGTAGGGTCTGGTCTTCACATCCAAATGCCCAGACGCCGACAGCCCGAATGAATGCCGCTTCTCCGTTCAAGGCGGCCACGCTCCACGACGTGGCCAAGGCCGCAGGCGTTTCGCTGATCACTGCGTCGCGCGCCCTCAGCAATCCGGGCGTGGTGTCCGAGAAGACGATCGAGAAGGTGCAGGCCGCGGTCGAGTCGACCGGCTACATACCGAACCTGCTCGCCGGCGGGCTCAAGTCAAAGCGCAGCCTCATGGTGGGCGGCATCGTGCCGGCCCTGTCGGTGTCCCAGTTCCTGCCGACCGTGCAGGCGCTCACCACCGAGCTGGCGGCGGCCGGCTATCAGCTGATCCTGGGCCAGACCGCCTACGACGCCGAGCGGGAGGAGACGGTGCTCAACACGATGATCGGCCGGCAGCCCGACGGCATCGTCATCACCGGCCTCGTGCAGTCCCAGCGCGCCCGGGACCGCCTGCGCAGATCCGGGATTCCGGTGGTCGAGACCTGGGACCTCAGCGATCGGCCGGTCGACATGCTGGTCGGCTTCTCGCACTTGAAGGTCGGAAGTGCGGTGGCCGGCTATTTCCTCGGCAAGGGGTGGAAGCGGATCGGCATCGCCACTGGCGACGACCTTCGTGCGCGGATGCGGCGGGACGGCTTTCAAACCACGATCGGCCGCGAGCTGCCGACCGCTTTCGTGCCGGCACCCAGCAGTCTCGAACTGGGCCGCCGCGCACTCGCCGAATTGTTGGAGCAGGACCCGCATCTGGAGGCGATCTGTTGCAGTTCGGACCAGCTGGCGCATGGCGTGATCGTGGAAGCGCTCGCACGGGGCTTGCGGGTTCCCCAGGACCTGGCGATCTGCGGCTTCGGCAACGCGGACTTCGGTGCCCACACGGTCCCCTCGATCTCCACCGTCCACGTGGACGGCGCCGAGATCGGCCGCCTGGCGGCGCGACTGATCATCGACCGCTGCCGCGGTGAAACGATCGCGAAGCCCGTCATCGATGTCGGATTCCGCATGATCGAGCGGCAATCGACCTAGCGCCGAAAGGGCCGCTGCGGCAGTTCGGAAGCGCGACGCCGCTCGCGGCCGTTCACCAGGTGGGTTCGCATGGCGGCACGTGCGGCATCGACGTCCTGCTGCGCGATCGCGTTGGCGATGCTTCGATGCTCCCGCAGCACCTGGTCCCTCGAGGCAATGCTCGGTTCTTTCCCGCCCGTGGCTTCCAGGAACGATGTCGGCACGCAGGTCGGGCCCAGCGCCTCGAGGACGGCAGCGAAATGCGGGCTGTGGGCGGCGCGCGCGATCTCGAGATGAAACTGGAAGTCGGGCACCGCGGTGTCCATGCCTTGCGCCATGGCCATCCGGAAAGCGTTCAGCGCAGCCGCGATGGCCTCCAGGTCCCCGGCATGGCGACGCTGCGCCGCAAGTGCGGCGGCTTCGGATTCCAGTCCGATGCGCAACTCGATCAAGGCAAGCGCCTGCGCGAGGCTGTCGTCCGGGCTGCTTTCGGCCTGGAAGGGCTTGGCGCGCGAGGCACCGACCACGAAGGTACCGACGCCTCGCCGAGACTGCACCATCCCTGCGGCCTGCAGCCTCGAGAGCGCTTCCCTGACCACGGTCCGGCTGACACCGAACTCATTCATGATTTCGGCCTCGGTAGGCAACTTGTGGCCGGCGCGCAGGGGGCCGATCCTGATCCGGTGGCTCAATGCGTCGACGATACCCATGCTCAGGTTGCGCGACAGCGATCGGTTGATGCTTTGCATGGGATGGCTCCGGGGCCTTGTCGTGGCTCGCCCGTTCACTCGCGGGTTGCAGCCCGGCGTTGATGATAACGTTGTCATTCATGCTACCGCAAATGGACAGGCCGGTCCAGGCAACCGACGCGGGAGGGGGATCCGTGGAAACGCGAACACAGCCCGTTTTTAGTTGACACATGAACAGTTGAAAAGTAATGTATTGACGCCCCATCCACTTCAACCTCGACTGCAACCCCATGAAAATCGCAATCCTTGGCGGCGGCCACGGTGCCTACGCGGCCGCTGCCGACCTGTCCGAAGCCGGCCATGAAGTGCGCCTCTGGCGCCGCGATGCCGCCGCGCTGGCACCGGTCGCGCAAGCCGGATCGATCACGCTGAAGGATGCCGACGGCAGTCGCGACGTGAAGATCGCGCTGGCCACCGCCGACATCGGTGCCGCTTTGCGCGATGCCGAGTTGATCGTGATCCCGACCCCGGCCATCGCCCAGGAGGACATCGCCCGTGCGATGGCGCCGCACCTGGTCGACGGCCAGGTGGTGTTCCTGCCGCCGGGCACCTTCGGCAGCTACGTGATGGCGCGCCGGGTGGCCGAGGCCGGCAGCCGCGCCGATGTCGCCTGGGCCGAGACCGGCACGCTGCCTTACCTCGCACGCAAGCATGGCGAGCGCGAGGTCAACGTGACGATCCGCGCCATCCGCCTGCCCACCGGCGTCTATCCGGCGCGCAAGGAACAGCAGGCGATCGCGGTGATCCGCCGGGCCTACCCCAGCGTGCATGGCTGCGGCGATGCGCTCTCCGGCGCGCTGATGAACGCCGGCCCGGTGATCCACCCGCCGTTGATGGTGATGAACGCCGCGCCGCTGCAGCACTTCGAGCGCTGGGACATCCATAACGAAGGCACGCAGCGCGCGGTGCGCGACGTGACCGACAAGCTCGACCAGGAGCGCATTGCGGTGCGCGAGGCGCTGGGGCAGGGCGCACCGCACTATCCGCTGGCCGACCACTACAACAACGACCGGTGGATGTACGGCGACGCCCACAAGCAATTGGTGAAGTCGGGCGACTGGCGCGAGAACATCGACCTGCATACGCACCGCTACATCACCGAGGACACCGAGCTCGGCCTGGCCTTCCTGGCCTCGACCGCTCGCTTCGCCGGCGTCGATGCGCCGATCGCGCACGGGCTGCTGGCGATCGTCGGCGGCTTCCTCGGCCGCGATCTTCGCAAGGGGCCGCGCACGCTGGAGACGCTCGGCCTCGCAGGCCTGACTGCCGCTCAACTCAAGCAGAGATTGCACGATGGCGAATGATCAGGCCGACGCCGGGCCGCCCCAAGGCGGCCTGCGGCCCCCTCGGGGGGCAGCGAGTACACGAAGTGACGGAGCGTGGGGGCCACAGGCCGACGCCGGGCCGCCCCAAGGCGGCCTGCGGCCCCCTCGGGGGGCAGCGAGTACACGAAGTGACGGAGCGTGGGGGCCACATCTCGCGCGCTTCGCCGCCGTCGGCGCGGGCCGCATGGGCCGCGGCATCGCGATCGCCTTCGCCTATGCGGGCCATCGCATTTCGCTGGTCGACCTGCGCCCGCGCAGCGACGAAGCCTGGCAGAAGCTGCGCGCCGAAGCGCAGGCCGAGATCGAAGCCAGCCTCGCGGGGCTGGCGCAGCTCGGCGTGATCGATGCGCAACAGGTCGCGGCGATCGCGGCGCGGGTCGAATTCGTCAACGCAGCGGACGCGCCGGCGGCACTGGCCGCCGCCGAGCTGCTGTTCGAAGGCGTGCCCGAGACTCTCGAAGCCAAGCGCGAGGCCTTCGAGTGGCTCAACCGGCATTGCCGCGACGACGCGATCATCACCTCGACCACCAGCAGCATCCTCGTGACGCAGCTGGCGGCGCTGGTGCACAGGCCCGAGCGCTTCCTCAACATGCACTGGCTCAACCCGGCCTACGTGATCCCGGTGGTCGAGCTGAGCTGCCATGCGGGCACCGACCCGGCCGTGCTGGCACGCACCAAGTCGCTGATGGAGGCCATCGGCAAGCTGCCGGTGGTCTGCGGCCCGACCCCCGGCTACATCGTGCCGCGGCTTCAGGCGCTGGTGATGAACGAGGCGGCCCGCATGATCGAGGAGGGCGCCGCCACCGCCGAAGAGATCGACAAGGCCACGCGCTACGGCCTCGGCCTGCGCTTCGCGGCGCTCGGCGTGGTCGAGTTCATCGACTTCGGCGGCTGCGACATCCTGCATCACGCGAGCCGCGAGATGTCGGCCTCGATCGACAAGGCGCGCTACACGGCGCCGGCGATCGTCGACCGGATGGTCGATGAAGGCCGGCTCGGGCTGAAGAGCGGCAGCGGCTTCTACGACTACGAAGGGCGCGATGTCGTCGCCTACCGCCGCGACGTGCTGTCGCGCACGCTGGGCATGCTCAAGCATGCCGGGCTCTGGCAGCCGCCTGCCCCCGAGACGCTGGCATGAAGATCCGGCGCGCCTTCGCCGATCTGTCGGTGGGCCAGGTGCACTACGCAGAGTGCGGTGACGTGCAGGCGCCGCCGGTGCTGCTGCTGCACCAGTCGCCGCGCAGCTGGACCGAGTACCGCGAGGTGCTGCCTCTTCTTGGCGCACGGTGCCGTGCCATTGCGATGGACACCGCGGGCTTCGGCGACTCGGCGCCGATCGACGGGCCCGCGAGCATCGAAGCCTGGGCCCGGGTCGCGGTCGAGTTGCTCGACGCGCTGCGGATCGTGCGCGCCGATGTCGTCGGCCACCACACCGGCGGCGTGATCGCGGTCGAGATCGCGGCCGCCTTTCCCGAGCGGGTGCGCAGCCTGGTGCTGTCGTCCACGCCCTTCACCGACGAGGGCTTCCGGCGCGCGCGTGCCACGCGGCCGCCGATCGACGAGGTCGCGCCCAGTGACGACGGCAGCCACCTCGCCGCGCTGTGGCAGCGCCGCCAGGGCTTCTATCCGGCCGGGCGCCCCGAACTGCTGGAGGCCTTCGTGCGCGACGCGCTGAAGACCAGCGGCAGCCCCGAGGACGGCCATCGCGCGGTCGCCGCCTACCGGATGGAAGAGCGCATCCATCGCGTGCGGCAGCCGGTGCTGATCCTGCGCGCGACCGACGATCCTTTCGCCTCGCCGCATGCCGCCGAACTGCGGCGCGAGCTGCCGCAGGCGCGCATCGTCGACATTGCGGGCGGCATGGTGCCGCTGCCCGACCAGATGCCCGAGGCCTTCGCTGCCGCGGTGCTCGCTTTCCTGGAGACGCGCGCATGAAAGCGGTGCGCGTGCATGCCTTCAATGCGCCGCCGGTGCTGGCGCAGGTGGCGGAGCCGTCCTTGCTGCCGGGCCGCACGATCGTGCGCATGGAGGCCGCCACGGTCGGCCACATCGACCGCACCGTCTGGCGCGGCAGCTTCTTGAAGCATCCGCCCTTCCCCTACACGCCGGGCGTCGAGGCCGCGGGTGTCGTCGTCGCGAGCGGCCGCCACGCCGAGGGACAGCGCGTGTGGCTGCGCGGCAGCGGCCTGGGCACGCTGGTCGACGGCACCTGGTGCGAGCTGATCGATGCACCCGACGAGGCGCTGGGCCTGCTGCCCGACGCGGTGCCCGCGACCCTCGGCGCGGCCTTCTTCTCGCCCTGCACCTCGGCCTGGGTCGCGCTGCACGAGGTTGCGCAGCTGCGCGCCGGCGAGCGCGTGGGGGTGACGGGCGCGACCGGTGCGGTCGGCTCGCTGCTGGTGCAGCTCGCGCTCGATGCCGGTGCCGAGGTCACGGCGGTGGTGAGCGATGCGGCGCAGGCGCAGGCGATGCCGGCCGCGGCGCAGGTTCTCGTGCTCGGTGACGATCCGGCCGCGGCACTGGCCTCGGTCTCCGTGGACCTGCTGGTCGACACCGTCGGCGGGCCGGTATTGGCTGCCGCCCTGCCGCGGGTGGAGGCTGGCGGCCGGGCGGTGCTGGTCGGCTACACCGCGGGCAACGCGCTGGCGCTGGACCTCGCGCATTTCCTGCAGCGCGACGTCGCGCTGCTGCCGCTCAACATGTTCCGCCGCGAAGCCGCCGGCCGGGCGGCGGCGCCGCAGCTGCTCGAGCGGCTGGCCGACGGCCGCCTCCGCCTCGACACCCAGTCCTTCGCCTTGGAAGAGGCCGCGGCGGCCATGGACTGGATCGCCCAGCGCGGCCATCGCGGCCGCGCCGTGCTGGTGCCCCGTCGCTGAGCGCCGAGGCGACAGCGGCTCACTCGTCGTCTTCGACTGCCTCGCCCGGCGCACGCGCATGCAGCGCAATGATGTGGCGCAGCGTCCGCTTGAGTTCCTCGGCGCGCGCCAGGCCGAAGGGCTCGAGCACCCGCAGTTCGTGCTCGCGCGCCAGCTCCATCAGATGCTCCACCGCCTGCGTGCCTTGGGGCGTGATGCGCACCAGAGTGACACGCCGATCACTGTCATGGGGCAGGCGCTCGATCTGGCCGCGGGCTTCCATGCGGTCGAGCAGCCGCGTCACGGTCGGCTGCTTGGTCACCGTGACCTGCGCCAGCGCGCCGATGCTGATCGCCTGGCCGCCGGCCAGCGAGGCCATCACGCGCCATTCGGAGACCGAGAAGCCATGCTGCCGTGCCACCCGATGGAACTCCGAAGAGATCAGCTGGCTCGCCTGCGCCAGCAGCGCGGGCAGGTAGTCGTCGACGAAGCGGTGGCTGGGGGCCGCCGTCTCTTGCCTGAACGGCCCCGGACTCGTGGCGGGCACGCTGCTTGCTTGTCTAGGGTTATTCATGATTGTGCATACATTCAGTTGTCAACATTATAGAGACCGCGGTGCCGATAGTGGCCCGCAGTCCCACGAATGAAGGAACACCATGGCAGAGCGATCGTTCGTCGAAGAGGTGAAGAAGCTCCGGCTTTCCGGCGGCGACGTGTTCCGGGGTGAAGGCATTCTGGCAGTCACCAAGGCCTTGCTGGAATCCGGCGTGTCCTACGTCGCCGGCTACCAGGGCGCCCCGATCTCGCACTTGATGGACGTGCTGGCCGATGCCCAGGACATCCTGGCCGACCATGGGATCCGCTTCGAGAACAGCGCCAGCGAGGCCACCGCCGCGGCGACGCTGGCGGCCTCGGTCAACTATCCGCTGCGCGGCGCCGTGACCTTCAAGGCCACGGTCGGCACCAACGTGGCTTCCGATGCGCTGGCCAACCTGGCTTCAGGCGGCGTGACCGGCGGCGCGCTGATCATCGTCGGCGAGGACTACGGCGAGGGCTCCTCGATCATGCAGGAGCGCAGCCATGCCTTCGCGATGAAGTCGCAGATCTGGCTGCTCGATCCGCGGCCCAACCTGCCATCGATCGTCGAGGCCGTGAAGCAGGGCTTCGAGCTGTCGGAAGCGAGCCACACGCCGGTGATGCTGCAGCTGCGCATCCGCGCCTGCCATGTGCATGGGCACTTCATCGCCGGCGACAACAAGCGCGCCAAGTTCACGCTTCAGGACGCGCTCGAGAATCCGCAGCGCGACGTCGGCCGCATCGTGCTGCCGCCGGCCAGCTTTGTCCACGAGCAGGAGAAGGTGCGCGACCGCTGGCCCGCCGCGGTCAGGTTCATCGAGGAGCGCGGGCTCAACGAGTTCTTCTCAGAAGGCGCCGACGACATCGGCATCATCGTCCAGGGCGGCAGCTACAACACGATGGTGCGCGCGCTCGAGCGTCTCGACCTGGCCGACGTCTACGGCAACTCCAAGGTGCCGCTCTACGTCATGAACGTCGCCTACCCGGTGATCGAGAGCGAGGTGCTGCGTTTCTGCGAAGGCAAGCGCGCGGTGCTGATGGTCGAAGAAGGCCAGCCCAACTTCGTCGAACAGAACCTGGCGACCATCCTGCGCCAGGCCGGTTCGACGACCGTGCTGCACGGCAAGGACATGCTGCCGGTGGCCGGCGAGTACACGGCGGCCGAGCTGCTCAAGGGCGCGCGCACGTTCTGCGAGCGCTACGACCGGCTGCAGCCGCTGCCGGTTCCCACGCCGGTGCGCAAGGTGATCCCGCTGATCGAAGTCGCCGCAGTCGGCGTCGACGCCGCGCCCGAACCCTCGCTGCCGCTGGGCGACAGCGTGCATGCGCGGCCGCCGGGCTTCTGCACCGGCTGCCCCGAGCGGCCGATCTTCAGCGCCATGAAGCTGGTCGAGCGCGAACTCGGCGCGCACCACGTGAGCGCCGACATCGGCTGCCACCTGTTCTCGATCCTGCCGCCCTTCAACATCGGCAACACGACGATGGGCTACGGGCTCGGCGGCGCCGGCGCGTCGGCGCTCAATGCGCCGGCGGGCAAGCGCGCGATCTCGGTCATGGGCGACGGCGGCTTCTGGCACAACGGCCTGACCAGCGGCGTCGCCAACGCGGTCTTCAACCGCAGCGACAACCTGACCATCGTGGTCGACAACAACTACACCTCGGCGACCGGTGGCCAGGACATCCTGTCGTCGAACGCGAACAACGCGACCCGCAGCACCGGCCACGCGATCGAGCGCGCGGTGCGCGGCGTCGGAGTGAAGTGGGTGCGAACGCTGCGCCGCACCTACGACGTCGCCGGCATGCGCGATGCCTTGAAGGACGCGCTGACGACCAAGGAAAAGGGCCCGAAGGTGCTGATCGCGCAGTCGGAATGCATGCTGAACCGGCAGCGCCGCGAGAAGCCGCTGGTGCGCAAGGCGATCGCCGACGGCAGGCGCTCGGTGCGCGAAAAGTTCGGCGTCGATTC